>NZ_QGMY01000006.1:0-300000 GCF_003173355.1 Methanospirillum lacunae
GCATTTTGGTCGATTCAAACATCACTAAGAACTCATTTATTTTTTGTTAGTGGCAAAGTTGGGATGAAACAGTTTAGAAAATTCAAGCCCACAAAAATCCAGGGATATAACTGCTATATATTTCATTTTCATCTGAAACTGTGCCATTTACACATGATCCAAATATGTGTACTGAATCAGTATTGGCCCCAGAATTTTTGAGTTCTACAGACAAGTATTGGATTATTGTGGTAACTCGGTTTTGATCATGAGTAGTCCAACGGAATTTTAAGTGGCGGAGCCTTTTCCAAATGCTACAAGGAAATTTAGATTAATTATCAGGCTATTCTCTCCGCTTCTCTGAATTATCTTTTTCTTTCATTTGTACTTCCCGGTTTTTCTTACACGTTCCCGAATACCGGGAGACGATATGCTTAATCCTGTGTTTATACGCAGCACTATGTGCCCCAATCAACGAACAGGTATAGGGAACAAAACTCCAGGCAATGACTCCGGCAGTTGCTCCTTTTCGGATAAATGTCCCGGGTTTTCCACATACGATGTTTTTTCTCTTTCTTATGGCTGCAAGAAATTCTTCAGCAGTTTCAGCGGGTGCTCCGGTCAGGACACTCCCAACATCTGACAGGATATGAGCATCTGATCCCCCGGTAAATGGAATAGGATGTCTATGTGCATACCTTATTGCCTTCTGATTCAGGCTGCCGGTCATTCCCCCACAGATAACCTCGATTCCATCAATATTTTCCAGAACTCCGGGAAGCATATGTTTCTCGACACACTTGAGTATACCACGATTAATCCCAAAATACCCAAACGGATGAGCTGCTATCCGGAGGCATGAATACTCTTTGGCAAGGGTGAGGCACTCAGATACGGTGAGATTGTGAGGTACTTCTGGATTTTGTCGTCTTTTTTCACGGTTCAGATCATGAAAAAAGTCTTCCAGATCACCGGCAACATCAAAATAGATCAGAATGTGAGGGCCTTCCCGGGTTTCAAGTTCAATGCCAGGGATGACAAGGAGATCATGTTGAGATCTGAATGCTTGAACCGCTCCTTTAATCTCGTTGTGATCGGTTATTGCAACTCCAATCCGATTTCTTCTGGCATATGAGAGAAGATCAGGAATCCTGATCAGCCCGTCAGAATACCGGGTATGGAGATGCATATCAACCGGTTGGTACCCGGCTTTTATGAGAGATCTGGCATCTGGTTTTTGATAGTGAATGGATCCGGGCTCGTATGGCATTATATCCATCAATAATTCCCTTTATCCTGGCATTCCATATTCTTCGTTGTAGATATCTGGATATCACTGGTGATGAATCTTCTGCAAATAGTATGTATGAAGAAGATGGAATTTCCTTTCATTCCGGGAATTTTTATCTGGAATTGCTGTATCTCCTCGAGATATAGGCCTGGATGGGTTTTCAGATCCTGTGAAATAATGAGAAAAATCCAGAGGGCGTTTTAGAGTACAGATTTTATTCAGATGGTGGAGGGGATGGAATCATGTTTCAATATTGACTAAGAATTTCTCATATATTAACTAAGGAAAGGATGGAAGAGAATAAAAGATTAGACCGGGGTTGCATGAAACCCTAGTGTTCCTGTAGTTCCGGCCATCGCAATATCTTTGGTTCCATCAAATCCAGAGCCATTATATTGCGCTTTTACATTCAATATGATTGGATACTGTTTTCCTGCATATTTAAAGGTAGCATCGTTTGAATGGATTTCCAGTTTGCCTGTTGAAGGGGTTAATGTCCCGGTTACTGTTCCTTTAATTTTTACTGTCCATCCCTGTTCAATGAATTTGAAATCAACTGTACCTGTAACTTTGTTATCCGCAGTGATGGTAAAGTTGATGGTTGTTCCCCCTTCAAAGGGTTTTCCATCCGAAGTGGTTATTTTTTCCATTGAACTTTCAACAAAATCCCCGGCGACATTCAAGGCTGCTTTTTGCACACCGGTAGATGCTTTGTTTTTTTCCGTTATTTCTTTGGCTTTTTGTGCGAATTTTTGCTGGTCGTCAGGTGTTACTCCAAAACTGGTAAGGAGGGAGGTATCAGAGGAAGGAACATTTCCCTGATCTTTTCCGGTCTGACCAGTAACTGCTTCTGCAAACACTGATACCACCAGGGTGCTCATCAGCATGAGAAGTATCAAGGTAAATATTTGTGTTCTGATAGTTACTGGCAGTGTCATGATTTTCCTCTCCTTACAAGACGAGACCTACATCCCGACTTTGTATGCATCCTAATATTGGACATGAGGGTAAATACTCTTCAAATGAAGTGCTAATTTACAAAAAAAACCTAATTTATTTAAATTTAAAACACAGAATTTTAAGTCTGTAGTGCGTACAGAATTATTATATACTTTTGAAGATCTCCATAGGGATTTTTTATGATTATGAAGAGTTTTTATCGGTTCATACAAAAAAAATTCAAACCGGTTCGATTGAAAGATATTACACTTACTTTTTTGAAATACAACATGGATTTTTTCAATTTTCTCGAGTAAAGCTTCAGGGAGGAACGGGGGGGTATTTAGTTTTAAGTTGGGAAACAATTGAACATAAAGAATTTATACAAATTCGTATAATATTCTGTGTTACATTATGTCTAACAAATTTGAGGATAACAAAGAACACTTCTCTGCAAGAATATCAGCATACTTAGTTCAAAAGATTAAAGAAAAAGCAAAAAATGAAGGCCGTTCGGTTACATCAGTAGTCGAAGAGGCCTTTTTACAATTTTTCAAAGATGAATTGCCCGGATTATGTAAATCCTGCAAATTTATGAATGAACCACCAGACAGGTTTTGTAACCGATGTGGTAAGCCACTCGTAGAAGAAGCCTGGGAAGATTACTTTAAAAATTTCGAGGAGTTCTGGAAAAAAGATGAATATATGGAAAAACTAAAACAGATGATCAGTGATAATCAACATCCGGGAAACTAATTTTAAAAAAAATCGCATTTTTCTATTGAGAGGAAAATTAGATCAGTTCTATTCCAGGGATTACAATTACTTATAACCGCAATTATGGCCCCTCACAACCAAAAAAATTATATCAAAAATTCCAGGGTAATATTTCGAAAATAAAGTAATAAGAGGTACTGTTACGGTAGTTCTATAATAACTAATCCATAAAAGTAAAATGTTATAAAAAGGTTTTTTCAAGGAAATGAGTAACAATAACCTCTTTGGGATTCATAATTTAAATTATGGGATTTCTATCTCTGAACTAATGCTGCCATACTCAATATTCACACGATTATTTGAGTTTATTTGGATGTTTCCAGACTTTTTAAAAATACCATGACATGATCAGTAATCTGTTCAGGATCTGTTCTTGCAATCATATGATCCCCATCAAGAAGAATTAATTGAGAACGCCATATCTTTTCATGCAATTCCTGAGCCATTGAGACCGGAGTTGACCGATCAGATGTTGTATTGATGATACGAGTAGGAACATGAATTGATGACAACAGTTGAACTCCGTTAAAAGTAACCAGTGCCTTAAACAGTCTTTTAAATGACGGTATAGTCGGAGGATAAAGCAATGCTTTTTCCATAAAGCCAGGCATTATCATCGTGTTATATAATCGGTCATATACTTCCTGTGCTTCAGGTTCGTCAGATCCAGGTGAACGGGCAGCGGCTACATGAAGAATAAGACTTTTTACCTTATTTGGATACCTACTGGCAAGTGACAGGGCAATCCGAGAACCGGTGGATATTCCCAGGATATGAGCAGACCTGATATTTAAGGAATCCATGAGCGATGCTGTATCATCTGCCATCATTTCAATTGAATATTCACGATCAGGTTTATCTGATCGCCCCGAACCCCTGGTATCAAAATTAATAATCTGGTACAGCCCATGGGCCTTTTGCTTGAGTGATTCTATAAATGGGAGGATTTCACCTCCAATTCCCCAGATAACAAGAATTGGAATCCCTGTTCCATACACTTCATAATACAGTGAGATACCATTGCAGTCAATTTTGGGCATGTGAGACAACAATCCTACATTTACAATTTAAGGAATTTTTTATCAAATTGAAAGAGAATACACCCTCTTTCATCCCAGTGATTACACACATTACAATTCTTGTGATCCAGAAGGCATTTTCTGCCAGCACTTTCAAACGGGCATCCTTCACGTTTTTTGCAGACAACACAACATGTTCCTGTAGGTCTGTTTGCAAGATAATCAGGATTAAGATATGAATCAGTGTTCATCAGATAGTCACTTCCATGAATGAAAGAAAGTCACAAACACATCGATTCGCATTTTTCCCAGTAAATAGGAGTTTTTTATACTCTTCACTACTGACAATTCTGATTTCAGAAAAATTCCACTGACTCAAAAAAACTCTCTCATCATTATCAGGAATACCAAATTTCAGTGGTTCACCATTCATCTGAGTAAATTTTACAATATTTTTAGCATACTCATTTTTTTCTCCACTAACCACAGATTCTGGATAATAATCAAAAAGGATCTTACTTCCAACCGGACATCTCTGTGAGAAATATGAAAATATCCTGTGAATGGAGTCTGATGAAAGATACATAATCAGGCCTTCCATAATTACAAGGGTTTTCTTTAATTCGCTGAAGCATGTAGATGATATTGCGAGATCTAAATCTCCAGTTTCAAGATTTAACGGGATATAGGTTACATTACCGGGCAATTTTCCAAGAATTCGTGTTATTATCTCTTTTTTGAACGACTGAGTGTCTGGGTGGTCTACTTCAAAAACCTTAAAATTGTTGTCTATTTCAGGAATCCGATACGGACGGGTGTCATAACCGGCTCCGAGAATTATCAGTTGAGTAATATCGTGCGAAATGCACTCTTTAAGAACTAGATCAAAATATGAGACCCTGGCACGAATTGAGTTTCCCAGACCCGGAAATTGGTTTTCCATCTCCTGAACTTTCTGTTCTGCTTCACGTGGATGTTCTGCTGCAAACTTCAGGATCTCCGGGTTAATAAAATGAACAGCATATGGATCTGAGAATATTCTCACATCTTCAGGAAGCATTGTTTCAGCCAGACGATGCATCGCCATACCCTCAGCCATTCTGCTAGGTCTTTTCTTCATGTTTACCACATTTCCGGAATGAGACGATACCGGACATTTTTTGCATACTCTTTGTAGCCGGTCAATTCTCTCTGTAAGGTTTCATCCTCCAGGTATGTTCTAATGACAAACGCTACAACTACAACCGCTGCCGGAACGAGGGCCCAGACAGAACCCAGCATAAAACATTGGAAAATTGTGTAGGAACATACTCCAAGATAACCAGGATGACGAAGAAATCGATAAGGGCCATGAGAAATTACCAGATGACCACGTTCAGACTGAATTCGTACTGTCGTTGAAAAATAATTATTAGATAGGATACCCCATGTAAAGAGAACATTGCCAAAAATAACCATTAATGTAGAAAAAACCTGGATTGTTATCGGAATATTGCCAGACCAACCAAACCTGTGATCAAGACCCGCGATAATCCAGACAATTACTCCAAACAGGAATATAAGTATCAAAAGATAATGATCCCATTTTTTTGAATTGGTATGCTTTTTTATTCGTTCATTTGAGAGGTCTGAATTGATATATATCGAGATGAATGAGTTGGTTATTAGGAAAATCAGAATATATAGCCAGCCCATTGCCCAATAAACCGTTCCAGCGGATAAAAACAACAGGATTCCATTTGGAAGATTAAAAAAAAGTAGTATCTTTATTATTGAGAAAATACTTTTTGTATTCGCATTTCTCTTGTTATCCAGGAAATCAGTCATATCTGATACCTCCAGATGATGATGGGAGAGGTAGTTTCAGAATGAGTTTACCATATTGCCAGTTGAGATACTGGAGCAATGCACAAAGATCAGGATTTAACCGGTTAGGAATAACAATCTTAATTATATTCCAATTCTCTCTTCTCTTTATACCAGACTTTAATGTGATTTTTCTCAAAATATTTGAATTATCATTCCCTTTTGATTGCAAAACACCGTGATGGATTAAGTATCCGAGATTCCTGGTTGTTCTTTTCATAATCAGGATTAAACATAAATTAATTCTCCTGAAAATTGTAAATTTCTTAATTCTTTTAATGCAATCAGTGTTTTTTATCCATTTGATCCTATCAGTTAACATTCTTGATCGTATGTTTTCTGATGCTATAAATGTATTCATACGTTATGTTCAAGAAAAACCATAATTAATAATTACTACTACAAAAAACTTCAGAAAAATTAGCGTTTCAATTAATTACAATTTTAATCTCGAATAAATCCTATAAATCATAAAAAATATCATAACGGTAAATATTTGGGATTTTGATGGATGCAAATTGATAATTTATAAGAATTCAATACTATAATTAATTATTTATATTAAAAATGGAGTCATATTTTTAAAAAAACACCTTAGTTTGGGAAACGATGGCTGAAATTATTCCCAACACTTTAAAGTGTCATATAAATATATGCGTTACAAAGACACCGGGTTCACAGTTGTCATCTCTACATGGTATGCCATAAACAGTATAACATTAATGCTAAAAATAGAAGTGGAACCTTTTATTTCGTCTTTGACTGGGTTTTTGGAACTTTTGAGTCCACTTGGTTTTTTGTAAACATGTGAGATTCAAAGCCATCCCAAATCTTATCCGTTTTGTCCTGGGACAACCATAATGTGGATAACAGGTGTATTCCAAGATACTGACTTACTACTAAAAACGCAAAGGTTTCCGGATCAATATCATCATCCAATTGATGATTTTTTTGTTCAATCTCAATAATCTCTTTTATTGTTTGTACAAAATCCATAAGGAATTTGGAGAGTGAATTCTTCTCTATGGTACTTCGTTGAGCTAACGCAACCATCTCAAAAAAAACTCTCCGTAATTTATAGTCGTTTGAAGAGAATTTATTAAAGAGAATCTGCAAAAATTTGTTTATTGACTGATTATAATATTTCTTGTAATGAACTCGCTTAAAATCTTCTTCAATATACGTATAGACTTCTTTTACAAGGGCATCCTTATTTGGAAAGTACCAATATACTGCTCCTTTACTCACTCCAAGTCGGGTAGCAATCTCATCAATGGTAGTTAAGGCAAATCCCCGTTCTGCAATAACATCAATAGCTGCCTGAATAATCTTCCTTTTTGCATCATCTTTATAGCCAGGAATAACTTTAGGCATTCATTAAAAGGTATGGCTATAAAAACTTATAATAGAAGCAGTTAAGTTTTCGACGTAAAACGGAGAATAGGAGATGATAATAATGCTAATACGGTCAACACCACTTTTCGAAATTTTTTTATGCTAAAAACCTTGACCACTGTAATGATTCAATAATACTGTTTTTTTAGATGGGTAAAGATCCAATTTCTGTTCTTTCAAAAAGGAACCAAAATATACCAATAATAATCCAAACCGTTGGCCTGTGTCAGTAAGTTATACACTCAATCTGTATACAGATCTCATTACACTATAATGGACCAATTAAATGTCAGAAATTATGATATCCAGGAGTTTCTGAATAATTATAACATACTCCATATATCCAGGAGTAATCAAACCCAACGGCAAGACCATTACTTTAACGTATCATATCTTTGGTATCACCTCAATATAGCCTATGATTTCATGTATTCCCGGTGAGGTTTAAATTCACAAACGGACCTTGAGACAAGATTACATCTTTAAATTCATACCCGGACGTTTCTTTTTTATCCGTACTATTAAAGATGGCAGTCGTCAGGTTTTCATCTCCAATATGTAATATGTGAAATCCATCACCTTTCTCAACATACACGCTTATCGGCATATTGATGTAGATGTTTACCGTGGTATTATTTGAAAGACCCATTGAAGAGTTAATCAGATAACTCAAATTATTGTTCAGATCTATAGGTTGTTCGCCTGATACTACCCCGGCTCCCATAGATATCACAAACAGCCAGCATAAAAGGAAGATTCTTTCCATCTTGGTAAATGGGATTGATCGATATTTGTAAGTATTGATAAAATCCGGACAATGTCTTAATCATTCTTTCATTCCGTCATGTAATATCAGAACAAACCGAACCGAAGAATTTATTTCGGAAGGACGAAAATCCTTTTTTTATATAATAATTATAAATAACAGATTCTTATCCTGCACTATAGAAGACACTCTTAGAGGGGCAAAAATAATGTTTCAAGAGATATATCCCCATCATTCAGTGACTCATCCTCATACTGTCCTTAAAAAAGGACTGCTTTTATAATTGAACCTGAAATGTAGATGTCAGAGATTATTCGATTAGTCTTTCTTTATGCTATTTACTATTAGTAATATAATTACCAATAGTATTATACATACTTGCAGTAATATAGATTTAGCGATCACCATGAACCACACAGATCATCAGGCACCGGGTTCTTCCAGGATTTCCGGAACTATGAACCAATTAAAGGTTGTTGCCATCAACGCAAGTCCGCACAAAGATAATGGGAATACTGCATTGATTCTCGGTCCCTTCCTTGAAGGGATGAAGGAAGCAGGAGCTGAAGTCCAGATTTTTTATACCAACAATCTCAAGGTCAACCCATGTCGGGGTGACGTTATCTGTTTCTGCCGGAAATCCGGACGATGCATACAATCGGATGATATGGACTGGCTGGTTCCAAAAGCCCGGGATGCTGATGTACTTGTTTTTGCCTCACCAATTTATACCGACGGTGTCACCGGTCCTATGAAGATGGTCATCGACCGGCTCGTCCCCCTCATCACTATGCCAATCGAGGTCCATGAGGGTCATTGCCGGCATGTTCCCCGTGATGAAAAGGTCCGCAAAATAGTCTTTGCCTCCAATTGTGGTTTGTGGGAGAAGGACAACTTCGATCCAGCCATCGCCCATATGAAAGCAATTGCCAGAAACATAAATGCAGAATTTGTTGGGGCCTTGATCCGTCCTCATGGAATGTTAATGAACCAGGCCATGGAGTTGGGTCTCGCTGTTGACGAAATATTAAGTGCTGCCCGGCAGGCAGGTCATGAACTAGCCATTACCGGAACTATTGCAGATTCAACCCTCGATGCGATCAGCCGCGATCTGCTTCCCCGTGATCAGTACATGATACATGTGAATCATGTTTGCGCCGGGTTATGCGAACGGTTAGGAAATGAGAACTGAACCGAATTTATAGAGAGAATTAAGGGTTCCAGATCTGTATGGTCGGATGGTTATTATTAACTGATTAAAACAGACTGATCAGTGTGAATCGGTCAATTTAGAGGTGTAGATGGGAATCAGCGAACGGAAAATGCGTGAAAAAGAGGTACGTAAAAAGGCAATATTCGATGCTGCAGAGAAACTCTTCTTTGCCCGACCATATGACGCCGTCTCGATGGATGATATTGCCGAGGCACTTGAACTCTCCAAGCCCACCATCTACCTCTATTTCCAGGATAAAGAATCCCTCTATCTATCCATCGTTGAGCGTGGGTACCGGATTCTTGCAGATATGATGTACGAGTCAGTAAAAAATCTAGATAACGGCATTGAAAAGCTCGCTGCTATCGGGATGTCATACCATACCTTTGTCATAACATACCCGGATTACGACAGGGTGCTCAGTACGTATCGGTCCGGCAGGTTTGAGACTTTGGATCAGGAAAAAAGCGAAGCACTCTGCTCAGTTCACAGGGTTTTACAGGAAATATCCACGCTGAACGATGATGCAATCCAGGCCGGGATTAAAGACGGGACTATCCGGTCTGACATTGATCCGGTTGTTCTTTCCATCCTTCTTTCAACGTTTTCAACCAGTGTACACAACCTGAACTCCTGGGACATGAAGCGACTTGAATCTCAGGGGTTTTCAAAAGAACAATTTGCTGATGAGTTCATTAACATGATGTACAACATGATGGAGAACCCGGATCACCTTGTCCAGCGACGTACCAATAGAAGAAAAACTGGGCGATAGGAGATGAATACATATATTCCGGTTGAATAATTGATAATCCAGTTTAAGGAACGGAAACAAACAACTTTTTTCTACATTCCGGATATTTTTGTTTGAAATGTGAGTGGAATTCTGAAATTATAATATTCGGACAATATTCGAAAACTATTTTGAATTATTTAGCATCAACCCAAAAATTTGCCCGGGTATGTGTATTGTGAAGATCTGGCGGCTTTTCGAAAATTTAAACATTTTCTGTTTTGTTTATTTTCAAGATTGATTGGATAATGACATTCCATTCAGACTACTGATGTTGTTCATTGTTCAGAGAATACCTGAGTTCAACGATACCGGTCTGGTACTTCACAGTATCAATGAGGTCAAGGGAGATCTCTCTTGTGAGTTGACTATAAAGCGGGATGCCGTCATGCAAAATCACCGGAACGATAAACTGTCGTACTTCGTCTACCAGCCCTTCATCAATAAACCGGGAGATTATCTGCCCACCACCGACAATGAATATATCCAGGTCAGATTCTTTTTTAATGGTAGCAACAAGGTCTGATAGTGAATCGTGCCAGAACACAGTATCAATACCGGGAATCGTTTTAAGGACTCTTCGGGTGATGATATAATTCTTAACCGAAGTGAGTAATCGTTCAGGGTGAAGGAGAGATTGTTCATAGGTCCGTGCTCCCATGATTGCGTTACCGACATTTTTCATAAACTCTGTATACCCGTAATCAACAGAATCACCTGAAAATTTGTCCAGCCAGGATATATCGTCATCACGTCGTGCAATAAACCCATCCAGACTGGATGCGATGTATACAAGAACCTTACCCATACTACTAAATTCAGATCATCTTACTTAAACATTAAGATAATCAGATAACGCCGGGGATATCATATATTGAGTTTGATATCAGGTACGGAATTATTCTCTCTGATATTTTTTCCATATTGTCATCTCTATTCTGAAAAATGATTGAGACCTGCTGGGATTTCCGGGGCCATTGTAGGCGTTTGGGTAAAATCGTCGGTGGATGGGACTGCTCCTGTCGGATCCATTACCTGCCCGATAAAAAGTATAATTCCAGACTTATGATCACAGATCAAAAAAATGAATGGATGATCTACATTGAAAATGACAGAAGTTTCAGGAATATACTCTGCATTATATAAACCATTTAGAGAAGTTACTGTAGTTGAAGCAGCTTCTGTACCTTCCTCATTTACCTCTATGAAGGCTTTGTGAATAATATTATCAATAAATATATCCTGTTTTCCGATCATTCCGGAAAAATCGGCATATCTTGTGAATGGTGTAACCATCCCCATCTTTTTCAATAAGTCTGGGAGTTGATATTCTGTTTCAATCCTGTATTTTGGGAAATAAATTTTTACTTCTTTTGGCTCCATTGCATGAACAATTGAAGAAATATTTTCCATGGTCAGGAGATGTTCTGCAGCGAATATACTATCTCCTTTTGGGAGGAGAATAAGCATTGACATCTGACTTTTATCCCCAGATACATAGGGGATATCAAGAACCTGTACATCCCCGGTGTCTGTGTATTGATATTTCGGTTTAGAATCTGTCCTTTCCATCATCTGAACTTTTACTCCTTTATGGGGTTCAATTCTAAAAACCTGTTCCACGCCTTTGTTAAACCGGGTTTCCCACGAACCTTTAAAATATATGGAATTTGTGATGATAAGCCGGGTTGCTGGATTTACTGATGAAGAAGATAACAGATTTTGAATTTTATTCTCTGTTCGTGATGCGATCCATGTATTAATGATATCTCGTGATTCTCCTGATTTGTTTGCAAAATCAAGGTTCATTATATTTGCACCGTAATATTGGTTTGATATAGTGAGATATTCGGGAAGGAATGGAAATCTCTGGTTTGCCCAGAGGCCGTTTGCCATATAGAGAGTTGATCCAGAACTATTGAGATCCATTCCAGTGTATCCTTCACGAAGAACGGTATCAGAAACAGGAAAATGAAAAATATCCCTGATTTCCTTTGCCGTTCTTCCTCTGGCACCTTCGTATGTCAGAGCTCCGGCAGAGGTAATGGTGTAAGGAGAAAAGAAGATATTTTTTCCGCTGTAACCGGGATTATGTGAAATATTCAGATATAATTCACATGCAAAACGATTGTTTGCATCCACTATACTTTGAGAGGATCCAAAGCCCGAATTATTATCCTCCATTACCGGCGATTCCGGAGAACTGATGCCACGTTTTTCTACAGTCTGAAGACAACAGGCGGTTGTGATACACAGCATCATCAGAAGAAGAGAACAGTATAACCAGTTCGATGAAATGCCATATCAAGGATATAGTATCTGCCTGATACAAAGAGCTTCTTTAAAAAAAGGGTTCGGATTTAATTAAATCAGGGGGTGACGATATTAAACCCTGGATCAAAAACATCAAGCATTGAAACGAACCGGTCAAATACATCAGCATCACCGGTAGTGGTCACATCTGCTGGAGTTACTGAAGGATCAAGAGCCAGTTGTTCAAGTGTTTTACGTGGCATCTCAACAGTGACATCTGCAGTTGGAGATGATGTATCCACCCAGTATTCAAGAACTTCATTCTTTACCTGAATGAGTGCTTTATCACCGGTATCTGAAAGTTTCAGATTGATCTGGTAATCCTCATCCTTTGCTTTCTCTCCATTGACCCGGACAGAGATATAATCCAGTAACTGGGATACAGACATAGCAGCCATAATATCTGGTGAAATGCCGCTTATCTCTTTGATTGGAGTGGTTCTTCTGAGATCCTGTGCTCCGGAGAGGTATGCATTCCTGGCTGTTCCCGAAACTTCCTGGTATCCAAGCTGCTCAAGTGCTGCTGCCTCCATCTCCCTGGCCTTCATATTTGTCGGATCAGCAAATACCAGATAATTTGCAATACTTGCTACCAGTTCATACTTACCGACATCATAATCCTGTTGCAGATGTCCCATTGCCGCATCTGCTCCTCCCATGTATTGAGTTATCTCTTCTGCATACTCTTCCGGAGGAAGACGATTGAGGTTTATGGGATTTGCATCATAAAATCCAAGATATTTCTGGTATGTAGCCTTGACTCCCATATACATCTGACCATAAAATCCGTAGGTATACCAGAACTCCCTCAGTGAATCAGGAGGTTGGATCATGTTTGAGATCTCATCCATGGTGTATCCCTTATTGATGAGATTCAGAGTTTGATCATTAACGTATTTGTACAAATCACGCTGGTTTTCAAGAATCTCTATAACTTTGTCGTTACCGAATCGTGGCCAGTGATGAGAACTAAACATGACTTCAGCCTTATCACCATACAATTGTCTGACTTCATCGAGAGATCGTGCCCAGGCAAGTGAATCACGGACCTGTGCTCCCCGAAGAGTGAGGAGATTATGAAAGGTTGCCGTACAATCTTCAGATACCAGAAGGGCATTCTTCTGTGGGAACCAGATATCAAGTTCAACCGGTGCCTCGGTATCTTCAGACAGATGGAACTCCATGTTCACTCCATCTATCGAAACCTTCTGCCCGGTGTGCGTAATATCCAGGGTCGGGGAAATAAGAGATGCTGTTCCAACTGAGGGACTCTTTCCAAGACCTATGTCAATGTTTCCTTTGGCATCCTTGGGTAATTGTATTCCATACTGGTAGGTAGCCCTGCGTTGCATGGCATTTCCAGCATAGACATTCTCGCTTAAAGCGTGGTCCATGAAGTGTTCAGGAGCAATGATCTGGACATCCCCGTTTGCTACTTGTTCAGCAGAGACAACTCCCTTTACTCCCTGGTAGTGGTCTGCGTGAGGATGCGAATAGATTACCGCTTTGACCGGATAGTGTCCGAGTGTTTTGTTCACCAGGTCCATTGCAGCTTTTGCGGTTTCGACTGAGATCATGGGATCAACGATAATCCAGCCGGTATTACCTTTGATAAAGCTCATTGATGTGACATCATATCCCCTGACCTGGTATATGTCGTCGGTTACATTGAACAACCCGTTAATGTTGTTGAGCATAAATTGCCGATAGAGTAACGGATTTATCGTATCCGGTCTGGTTCCATTGGCAATGGCCTTGTATGCCTCCATATCCCATGCAGTTATACCGGGATAGGGAGACGGAATAATCAGGGGATTATCTGTTGCTACAAACCCTTTGTTTGCGAAGATAAAATCCTCTTGATTGTTATTCCATGCAGGAGTGTTGTTTTTCTCTTCCTGAACGGCGATAGTGTATTTCGTTGCATCATTCCGATCATCAGCATATACTGCCCCACATACAAGAATGAGACAGAATAATCCCATACAAACCCATTTGAATGTCATACGTGATATCGAAAAATTTAGCATCATTGAAGATAAATGAATCGAAATGTGCTCCATATTATCGGTAGATTTCTATAAAATCCATAAAATTCTAATTTTGTATTCTGACACGATAAAACGTAAATGTGTTAGCTTACTATCAATGCTGCCCACTGTATTTTTCTTTTTTTACTTTTTCAAAAGTGATAATTGTGTTTGTGCAGTTTAATGATGCAAAAGTGAAATTATTCTGCCCGGTTTTGAAAAACAATCAGTGATACCGTATTAACTAAATTACTGACGCTTCACTAACAAATATATATAGATTGGGATATGTACAATGTGAATTGTGATTGTATGGTAAATTATTGCCCGACATGTGGAAAAGAGATTGAGTATAAAGAAGCCGAAATCTGTCCGAATTGCGGAGTGAGAATTCCAAATCAGGTCAGCACGGAGAGAGCACCATATGCCGGATTTTTAATCAGATTAGTTGCTGCACTCATTGATTCTATAATAGTGTTTATCCCAGTCTGCATTATTGAATTTTTATTAACCAGTATGTTTTTTGTACATCATTTTGAAAGAGGGTTTCATCCACCCTTTTTCCCAATGGGAATACCCATGATTATTATTGGTATTATTATTGGGTGGATCTATTATGCAGTACAAGAAAGTTCAACCTACCAGGCAACTCTTGGAAAGAGAGCAGTGGGTGTGAAAGTTGTTAATGAGAGTTTTGAACAAATTACACTCAGTCAGGCAACGGTCAGATTCATTATAAAGGAGATTCCAATTCTCAACCTGATATCGTATATAGTTCTCATCGTTGATGAAAAGAAACAGGGGTTGCATGATAAGGCAGCACGGACATTTGTAGTATATCGAGAGAATTAACTGATTCAGGGGAATCTCCGGACTCCCTTATTTCATAGAATAACATATACCCAGAGTCATGTCAGAGTATATTCTGCAGACCGTGGGCAATAGAGTCATTTCAATAGTCCGGGTGGATAAATCCACTATTCATTTTTTTTTGATCTCCACTTTTCAACCCTTACTGAAGATATCTCTGATCTTTTCAAGATAGTTAAATTCCTCAAGCCTCTGGAAAAATACCCGGCATTCTTTGGACATCTGTTTGAGTCCCGGTTCAAAATGATAGAGAGAATTTGTCAACCCACCGAATCACATGATCATCGCCGGTGATAGGACTTTTTTGTTGATGGACACACCACCGGGTGGATACCCACACCCGCTTGCCGCCATACTCAACCCGCTCTCTCACATGATTATAGAGGTACAGATGACCAGAATCGTTTCATCTATTGAAAATCGTCATTATGCTTCAGGATAACATGTGTATATGCAGCCTGCCACCCAAGGAGCAGATCAAGAATGGTTTGAGAACGAATCCTTCTGGGAAGACCTCTATCCGGTATTATTTCCTGATGAACTGTTTGAACAGGCTCAGGAAGAGATGGAGAAGATCCTGGATCTTATTGATCACCCTGTACACTCGGTTCTCGATCTCTGCTGTGGTCCGGGACGATTTGCAGGACTGTTAGCCAGAGAGGGATTTCAGGTAACCGGTGTCGATAAGTCTCCATTTCTTCTCGAAATAGCAAAGAGAGAATGTGCAGATACAGGAAATATCGAATGGGTTCTTTCTGATATGAGGGAGTTTGTCAGACAGGAGTCATATGATCTGGTCCTCAATCTCTACACTTCTTTTGGATATTTCAAAGATCCTGCAGACGATCTCCTGGTTCTGAAAAATATTGCCCAAAGTCTCCGGCCAGGTGGTTCGTTTGTCATTGAAGTGATGGGAAAAGAGGTTATTGCCAAGGAATTTGAAGAAATTATGGCATCAAAGACTGAAGACGGCCTGTTTATCCAGTCTCATGAGATCCTGGAGAACTGGAACAGGATCAGGAACGAATGGACCCTTATCAGAGGCGGGAATATCAGAACCTTCACGTTTGAACACAGTCTCTATGCGGCAAGTGACCTCATCAGACTCTGTGAAATGGCAGGGTTTTCAGATATACAGGTATTTGGTGATTTTGATGGGAGACCCTATGATCATTGTGCTACGCTATTGATCATCACCGGGAGAAAAAGATAGAGGAGATCAGTCACAGGTTTACTCATCTGGTGGAAAGGCCCCCTCATTCAGAAAGTGAATAACAAATGGAGTATATAATCATCCGAAAACACCACATCACCTCTACCGGTTTAGTTCTCCCAAAATCCAAATATCTGCAACCAGAACCCGGGTATACCGGACCGGTTGAATACCATTATTATCCCAAACGATAATTCAAAAAAAGAATATGACGGAGATCCTCACTCAGGACAATATCCCTCTCAGGTATGTCATCCAGGGAAGTGGGCCGACTATCGTCTTTGTCCTCGGATATGGGATGACACTGGACGAATGGCCGGGTCGAATGATATCAACCCTTGCCACATCGTTCCGGGTTATTCTCTACAATCACCGGGGAGTTTCAGGGGTGATGAACCCGTCGGTAAAGTTCACTATCCCCCAGGGTGCTCGGGATCTTTATGATCTGGTCTCCGAGCTGGCAGATGGTCCGGTTCATATTGTAGGCTATTCCATGGGAGGGATGATTGGGCTTGAATTTGCGATCCGGTACCCGGATTTGCTGGACCACCTTGTTCTCATTAGTTCTGACTGTGGTGGATCAGAGTGTATCACCCGGGATGACAGGGTTACTGAAGAGATGGGAAAGGAACTCCCGGATATTGAGGCATATCTTGAACGGGCCGGTCGTCTCCTTTTGACCGAATCGTTCCGGAAAAAGCACCCTGATCCGATGAGCTGGTTTGTGGACCACGGCGAAGTAGCGGATCCACGATCTGTTATAGAGCAGTATGAGGCTTTTGAGACCTGGGAAGGAGTATATTCAAATCTCCATGAAATCAGGAAACCAGTTCTCGTGATTACTGGTGATCGGGATATTGTGACTCCGCCACAGAATGGAGCGATCATTGCTGATGCTATTCCGGGAGCAGAACTTGTCGTTGTCGAAGATGCAGGTCATGGGGTGATATTTCAGGAGCCGGTCAGGGTTGGTAATATAATCTCCCGGTTCCTTTCGTGAACGGGCACGAATCGGGCTTATGTATCGTGCATGGCATACTATTTTTGAATGATTGTAATGAAACGGAGCTCAATCTAACGTGTATTATTGAATTTCTATTCGGAATACAAGATACACATTCAAAACGTTTAGGCCACTCCTGAAAATCTCAAAAATCCCGGAGTCTCTGTATACCTATTCATCATACTATTCTCAAATCTCACTGGATCACAAAAATTTCATGCCGATAACTCTTATTTTTAAAATTATAAGAAATTAAACTGAAAGATCGAAGCCACAACGAGGAGATATAGGAGAGAATAACAAAAAATGATCTCCATTATTGACAATCTCATCTTCATCCTTGATATGTGTTCCAGATATTTTCTGCTTTTAACAGACCTGATTTATATTAGAAAACAAATTCTCACCTGTTTGAAAAGGGTATATGGGAGATGCTCATTCCCTATCAGTTATGATAATACCTTATCATGAGAATCTTCAGTATGGCAACACCCTCGTGGCTGAATATCGATGAGTATCCATTCGGGTCACATTCTTTTCAGGTTCCTGCAGGACAGATGCATTATCTTGATGAAGGAAGAGGGAAATCAATTGTTTTTGTCCATGGCAATCCTTCATGGTCATTTCAGTTCAGAAATGTTATCAGGCAACTATCTCAAAAATATCGATGTATTGCCCCGGATTTTATAGGGTTTGGCCTGTCTGATAAACCGGGATTATGGACATACCTGCCACGTGATCATGCTGAAAATCTCAATCTTTTATTGGAAAGTCTGGACCTTTCAGATATCACTCTGGTTGTAGGTGACTGGGGTGGACCAATAGGATTATCCTATGCCATTAATCATCCGGAAAAAGTCACGAATATTGTTATTACGAATACATGGATGTGGCCGGTTGATCAGGATCTCCATTTTATTCTGTTCAGTTCCTTTGTTGGTGGTCGTATTGGGAAGTGGCTGATTAAGTGGCGGAATTTTTTTGCTCAGGATATTGTACGGCATGCTTTCGGGGATAAAAGGAGATTGACAAAAGAGATTCACCGTCATTACCTGAAGCCGTTTGAAAAAAAGGGAGACAGAACCGGAACATGGGTGTTTCCCAGGGAGATTATCGGTTCAACTGAATGGCTGCGGTCGTTGTGGAACAATGTTAAGCGGCTCAAATCAAAGAAGGTTCTCATTGTCTGGGGGATGAAGGATATTGCATTCAGAGAAAAAGAACTGAACACATGGTCATTAACGTTCCCAAACGCACGGATCGTACGATACCAGGATGCCGGCCATTTTATTGCAGAAGAGAAACCAGAAGAATTTGCCAGGGAGATAGAAGAACTCATCGGAATGTAATACCGCAATTTATCCCCGAATTCTGCTTTAATTTCACGGAGGGATCGTTATCAGTTATTATTTGGAAATTAGCCTGGGCTCTGGTGTCCCTTGTCCCTTTTTTACGTACCAATTTCCTGAGGGAATAGACATCTCCTATGTAGTGATGAGGGTCACTCGAGTTGATGTTGGATGAGGAAATATCACAGAATGTTTAAAAAATTCAGAGGATGCGATATCCCATATACAATTGCAATTGGCGATGTTGAGCACCTGGTTTTTCCAGATAATATATGTGATGCAGTAGTTTTCATACACCTTCTTAGAATACTACCAAATCCATGGATACGCCGTCAAGTATGAAGAAAATAAATTCAGATATAATTATTTATGTTATAGATCAACATGAAAAAAGTTAGCCGAGGTTTAGTTCAAAGAATCTCATACCATACCGAGGTCTTATTCTCACAATTCTGTCTGTTTTTCTTACTTGTAGGATTTGAATTCTGATTATCCACATTCTGGGAGTTCCATGGAAACGCCCATTACATTTTTTACTCTGGTTTTGATGATCTTCAGGTAAAGATTTCACCCGCACTCGTACATTTTAATAAAAAAAACCCAGATACATGAGATCTTGCGATTCAATACTGTATATGGAATACAAGAGTAAGTCAGTTTAAAAGTCCAATCTAAAAAAAATATTTTATATTCCTGTCATTGCCACAAATAATATCACACAAATAAATCAAATAGTATAACAATATGCATCCCAAATATATATTATACTCATGAATTCAGAAATAGTATCTCCAGATGAAGTTAAAACCAGGATTAAAACCTACTGGAATGAACGAAGTGAAACATTTGATCAGGATGTCGGACATGGAGCAGATGAAACTGAATCTGCTCTCTGGAAGAAATATCTCTCATCCATAATCGGCACACATCCTCAAAAAATCCTGGATGTTGGCACCGGTACCGGAATGATCGCCCTGAATATGGCAGAAATCGGACATACTGTTACCGGTATTGATCTTGGAGAAAAGATGCTGGCAATTGCAAAAAAGAAAGCAGAGACCAGAAATCTTGATGTCTGTTTTACCTCCGGAGATGCTGAGAACCCGCAGTTTCCAGATAATTCATTTGATTGTGTTATCTGTCGCCATCTTCTCTGGACTCTCCCCCATCCAGACAAGGCTATCAGAGAATGGGCTCGTATCACCAGGCCCGGAGGAGTTGTTATTGCAATTGACGGGCATGCACAGCCCATAAATTACTTCCCACAACCTGATGAGAATCAGCCTGTAACATCAGACCGGGAAAAACTATGGCATCAGATGTATTGCCAGGAAGTTGTTAACTCGCTGCCATATCGGGAAAACCTGACTATAGATGCGATAAAACAACTCTTTACATCACAAAATCTGATTGATGTCAGATCAGAATACATCCTGGAGATTTCAGAGTATCAGAAAAAACTCATGGAAGGCAGCACGTCAAATGATCATGCAGAAGTTCAGATAATCTACGGTCGAGTGAAAGAATAGGGGTATTTGACCCTCTTTCTTATTATAAAAACATGAATCGTGAAATTAAAGGTTTCCTGATATCCATGATTTTTGAGAACCCATACAACCAATGTGATACCATAATTTTTCAGGACCAAAACCACGCCGGATAATTCATTTTACAGTAGGTATTTCTTGAAATTTTTTACATGAAACCAATCCTTGAGATATCAGATCTCTCAGTCTCATTTCCTGGAAATGATGGCGTCCTTTCTGCGATAGATAATATCAATCTTACTATCAGAAAAGGTGAAACCCTGGCTGTAATTGGGGAAAGCGGGAGCGGAAAATCTATTCTAGGCCTCTCGATAATGAGGCTTCTTCCTGCCAATGCCCGGATTACCGGAAGTGTTCTCTTCACCGGGACTGACCTTCTCTCAATTCCTCACTCTGAAATCGAGGCTATCCGTGGTAGTAAAATCGCCTGGATACCTCAAAACCCAAAAACGAGTTTTAACCCGTCAATGAAGATGTGGAAACAGATCGCAGAACCAGCGGTTGTTCATCTGGGTAAATCCTGGACACACGCCCGTATCCAGGCTGTAAAACAATTAGAAACATACAGCATTTTTCCACCAGAGTTTTGGGCTGAGGAATATCCGGTAACGTATAGTGGCGGGATGCTCCAGAGGGCAACAATTGCCATGGGAACCTCAACAAATCCGGATGTACTTATTGCAGATGAACCAACGAAAGGAATCGACAGGATAACCAAGAAAGACATTATTGAGAAGTTTGCCAGGTTAAAAAAGACTGGAGTTACCCTCATGCTCATCACCCATGACCTGGATTTTGCAACAGAACTGGCTGATCGAATAGTTGTGATATACTGCGGCCAGATTGTAGAAATTTCAGATGCAGGATGTTTTTTAAAATCTCCTCTTCATCCCTACTCCCGGGGATTGGTTCATTCTCTTCCCCAGAATGGTCTCTTTCCAATACCCGGGACTGCTCCTCCAATGCATATGCGGTTTTCAGGATGCAGGTTTAGAGAACGTTGTGCAGACAGGTCGGATCAATGTGATTGTGATATCGGGTTAAACCAGTCAGGAGATGGATATGTCAGATGCATCCAGTGTGATAATTGGGATCGGACTAAAAAAACTGTATGAATCGGGCATAGTTTCAAGAAAAAGAACGTATGCAGTCAATGGTGTCGATATAGCGATTCGACATGGTGAGACATATGTGCTTGTTGGTGAGAGCGGGAGTGGGAAGACAACTCTTGGAAGAGTCCTCCTCCTTCTCATTCAACCAACAGACGGGGAAATAATCTGCAATGGTGTCAATATTACCCATAAAACCCATTATGAGATGATACCATTTCGAAAGAAAATGCAGATTATCCCCCAGCATCCGGAAGATGCCTTTAACCCGCGATGGAAAGTCAGCCGTTCTATCCTTGAACCATATTATCTGCACCCTGAATCGTTTCACCTTCAGTCGAAAACTGAATTATTAACCGGTTTATTGCAACAGACCGGGTTGGATCCTGAATATGTGAACCGGTATCCTCACCAGTTATCAGGGGGAGAACTTCAGCGTGCAGCAATAGCCCGAGTTATTGCTTTAAAACCTGAATTTATCATCTGCGATGAACCAACTTCCATGCTCGATGTTTCTGTCCAGGCCTCGATAGTACATTTGCTTAAAGATATCCAGAAAAAAACAGGAGTTTCTCTCTTATTTATTACTCATGACATACAACTTGCCAGAGTCGTGGGAGACCGCGTTGGAGTTATGTACAAAGGACAGATCGTTGAAGAAGGCTCCGATACTCTTACTAATCCACTCCATCCGTACACTCACGCACTTACAACGAATTCTCTTCCAGGAGAAAAGTCTTATGAAGCACGTTATGAATCCGGATGTACGTGGCGTTCAGTATGCCCTAAAGCAGATGATATCTGCCATACAATGCCGGGGTTACAGACATGCGGTCCTGTAAAAATACGGTGCCATCATCCCACTTGATGAGAAAATATTTCATATTAGTTATTACGAATTTCAAATAAATATACATTTATATGAATCATCCCCATCTTGTATTATGAAGATGGCTAAACTTCTTACCTTCTTTTGTCTAGTCCTTCTTCTTTTCTGCAATACCATGGTACTTGCAGAAGGAGGAGGAAAAACTCTTGACATTGCAGCCCCATGGGATGCAAAAACCACGGACCCTCATGTAAATGGAGCTATTGCCCAACGAATGGGCGTAACCGAGACGCTCGTTGACATAAATGATGAAGCCCTGATTTCACCCGGACTTGCCACGTCCTGGGATGTTTCAGGCGATCAGAAGACATGGACTTTCCACTTACGCGATGGCGTGAAATTTCATGATGGAACTCCTTTTACTGCACAGGCGATGAAGAAGTCTCTTGAAGATTCTCTTAAAAAGTCACAGACCTTTTCAAGTGTCCCGATTCAGGAGATTCAGGCAGTCGATGACAAGACATTAAAAATTGTACTCAAGTCCTCTTTCCCATCTTTACCTGCATATATGGCAAAGGGTGAGAGTGCAGCATTATCTGAAGCCTCTATCGATCAAGGGGATATCTCTATACCGTACTCTACCGGTCCGTTTAAATTCAGTTCCTACACCCCGAAAGAGAAGTATGTCGGTGTAAAGAACCCTGATTACTGGGGAAAAATCCCATCGGTTGATGAAGTTGTGTATCATGTCGTTCCTGAGGCAGAAACCAGATCTATGATGCTGAAAGGAGGAGATGTGCAGATCGCCCAGATTCTTTCTCCTGATATCACTGAAGGGTATAAATCTTCAGGATCATTCACCATTAATACTGAACCTATCTCAAGAGACAGGATTCTCTCATACAACTGTGAATCCGGCCCGTTCGCAGATACAGCTGTTCGCAAGGCTATGAATTATGCAATCAACCGACAGGATCTCATAAACTATGTTCTCGAAGGAGTTGGCGAATCGGCCACCAGTCTCTTTCCGCCAACCTTCTACTGGGGAAATAAGGACATCAAGGCATATCCATATGACCCGGAAAAAGCCAAATCGATGCTAGCCGAAGCAGGCTGGAAAGATAGTAATAATGATGGTATTCTTGACAAAGATGGCAAGAAGTTTTCCATAACGTTAGTAACGTATCCTGAACGTGCTGAGCTTCCGCAGATGGCTGAGATTATTCAGGATGAATTGAAGAAGATTGGAATAGATGTTCAGGTAAAATCAGTTGATATTGATACTTCTGAAACTCTGAAGAACAGTGGTGACTTTGATATGTATCTCGGAGGGCGATCTCTTATGAATGCCCCGGATCCAGACTGGATCCTGATGGCAGATTATCACTCTTCAGGTACATTTAACAACGGATACGGCCCTTACCACTGGAAGAGTGAGAAACTGGACAGTCTGCTTGGTGAAGCCAGGTCACTTACTGATCAGGCAGCACGTAAGAAGATCTATGATCAGGTACAGGAGATCATCAATGATGAGGCACCGGTTTCAGTATTAAGTTACTATGTGAACCAGGATGTCACATCAAATAGCGTAAAAGGATACCGGATGCACCCGACAGAGTTTGCCTTCCATCTGGAAGATGTATCCTTGTCATAACTTTTTTTTGTTCTATCATGCGAACATACATTCTCTTTCGGGTCCTTCAGACTATTCCGGTTTTAATCGGCATTTCATTTGTTGTTTTTGCTCTGCTTCTCTATTCTCCCGGGGATCCGGCAGTAATTAACCTTCGGGCAATTATGAATACAGAACACCCACCTGAGGAAGCTGTTGCTGCAATGAGGATCGAAATGAATCTGGATAAACCATGGTATATCCAGTATTGGTCCTGGCTTGCACGAGTTTCAACAGGTGATCTCGGGTATTCATATCAAAGTCGGAGAAGCACTGTTGAAGAAGTAGGTAATGCATTCCCTGTAACCTTTCTCCTTTCTACCCTGGCTATGTTTTTTTCCTGTATTGTTGCAATTCCGCTTGGAATCCTCTCAGGAATGCGTCAAAACTCCTGTATTGATCATATAACCAGGGCAGTATCCATAATTGGCCTCTCAATTCCTGATTTCTTCATAGGAATTATCGGGATTATGGTGTTTGCTGTTTACCTGAACTGGGTTCCTGTTGCAGGATATGAAGGATTTGAATATCTTATTCTTCCTGCAATTGCCCTCGCAGTCGGGATGTGTGCAATCACAATACGTCTGATGAGAACCAGCATGGCAGAAGTACTTGAAGAGGATTATATCAGAACTGCAAAATCAAAGGGTATTTCACAGCGATTAGTAGTACAGCGGCATGCACTCAAAAATGCAATCATTCCCGTCATCACGTATATGGGCACACAATACGGATGGTTGTTTGGAGGTTCCATGATCATTGAATCGTTATTTGCGATTCCCGGTCTTGGAAGACTTTTTGTTGAATCTGCCTCTACAAGGGATATAATGGTTCTTCAGGGCTGTGTTCTTGTCTTTGCATTGGTTTTTGTCTTTCTCAATCTCGGTGTTGACATCTTGCAGTATATTCTCGATCCACGGGTGAGACAGGAGTATGAATAATCAATTTTTGATAAGTCCAATTAGGGACAATTTTCACGAGTACCAGGCAAAGATACAACAAAGACCACTCCTGCTGACCGGACTGATAATCCTTGTTTTCATGTGTCTCATAGCAATTTTTGCTCCCTTTGTTGCCCCTCATAATCCTGATGAACAATCACTCAAAAACCGGTTTATGGGTCCCTGTCTGGAATACCCGCTTGGAACAGATCAGTTTGGGAGATGCATTTTAAGCCGGGTTATTTATGGATCACAGACTTCTCTTGCAGTTGCAGTAATAACCACAACAATTGTGGTGGCCATTGGGTTATTAGTTGGATTGTATGCAGGATATTACCGGAGACTGGACGGTCTGCTCATGAGATTTACTGATATTATGCTTGCATTCCCGTCCATGGTTATTACCCTCGCCCTTGTTGGAATCCTTGGGCCAAGTGTCCCGACAAT
The DNA here is from genome assembly GCF_003173355.1 of Methanospirillum lacunae. NCBI lineage: Archaea > Methanobacteriati > Methanobacteriota > Methanomicrobia > Methanomicrobiales > Methanospirillaceae > Methanospirillum > Methanospirillum lacunae. The sequence continues at coordinate 25,362 of NZ_QGMY01000006.1, forward strand.
TATCCTTGCTCTTGCAATTCCGGGATGGGCTAAGTATGCACGAGTGGTTCGGTCAACGACAATATCACTAAAAACAAGTGGGTTTGTGACTAGTGCCCGGGCACTCGGAGCAGGAGACAGACATATTATTTTCAATCATATCCTGCCAAATTCTCTGGCTCCTATCATGGAGATTGCAACACTTGGACTAGGCGGGAAGATTATCTCAATCGCTGGTTTAGGTTTTTTAGGGCTCGGGATTCAGCCTCCTACTGCTGAATGGGGGACAATTATGAACCAGGGACTTGCGTATATAGGTAAAGCTCCGCTCATCACCCTGTCGGCCGGGGTAATGATAGTGCTGTTTGTTCTCTCAACCAACCTCATAGGGAGTGAAATCAGGGATTTAATGGATCCAAAAACTGATTCGGTTATATTCTGATAAATGTTGCTCTCTCGGATGTATATCAGAGGTGGTCACCTGTCCGGAGATTGCTGTTTGGCTTTAAGCCTCAGGCTTTCACCTTGAGTTCAGATACTCAAGATGCCTACAATTTGCAGTTTATTTCTCCAGATTTTCACCGGAAACATATTTTCCAATGATCGGGATGGGTTTAAAAAAATCTGTATTCAAAAAAAGTTAGGATTACGATGAGGTACACTACGTAGATGAGATCGTTGTACTGTCACTCCACTTCGACAATAGCGTTCATATCATAAGGATTGGTTCTCACTGCTAGTGAATAGAGATAGGGATAATGAAGAGACAAATATTCCATATAACTAATCCACTCCTTTGTCAGGGCCTGGTAAACCCGGTTGATATCTCCGGTCAGATGAGCACGGTCAGAAACAGTGAGGTTGCTTAAATTTTTCCTATATCCAAGTTCTGCTGTCAGATGAAACGCTGCCATGAGAAGTGATGTAAAACTCTGGTGTTCGAGCATGACCGGATTCTCCATTAGTCGCAATAGAAAATTACGATTTTCCTGCAAGAAATCATGCATCTCTTTCAGATCAATCACTTCAGAGTTCAGTTCAAAGTGGTGACTTTCAGCGGCACGTATCATTGAATGTCCATCCGGCACTTCCTTTCCATTAAGAATAAATGACTTGCCAAAATTAGAAGCATTTTTATCGGCAGGAACAATTCGTTTTAGTAATTCATTCCCTACCTCTGTAAAAAAAATGCCAATAACAATATTAAGTTTCTCAAGTCGCTCATTTTTCGCTCGTCTTGCCAGTAATCCATTGATTACCAGTGTGACAAAAAGAACATTGATAAATAAAAATCCGGCTGAATTAAAGATATATTCAATCGTTCCTGGAAGATTATCGATCAGAGTAATTTTTAATATATATACAAGGACAGAACATGACACCAGGATAAGTCCTAATCGTACTTGCCATGCCAATTTGAACATATGAATTACTTGTTTTTTTAAGGGATTACCCTTTCACAGGATTTGCCGGATAGAAAGAACGAGAATGATTGGTCTTACCATGTCCCTGGAGAAATATTGCAGATTGGTTATCCTGACGATGACACCGCAATACCTATTCCTGCTAGGAGGAATGCCCCCAAACCCACGCTAATCTACTCATCGATTGTTCAATATGATATTTTCCAGTAATCTTCATTTAAAATAGAGATTCCTCTTTTATTTATACGATATTTCAAACTATGATGTATCCTGGGTTGAATCACTTCCCCGGGTATCGTTGATTGGACAAGACGTATTCCGGGTGCCTGGGTTTATTGAGGGTGGTGAGTTCGAACATTCTTGGAGTCATTGTCACCAAGAAATGCAAATACAATACCGATTTTAAGCAGGAATTGCTGAATATGAGATATGGGCATCTTCGAGATCTTTTTCTTTAGTTTCTACGGAGAGGATTAGGAAATCGAAGATGGAGGGATCCTTTAGGGTTTGACGAGCAAGTCAGGACTGGACTAGAGGAAGAGTGAGAGCAAAATTCGTTGTTTATGTTCCTTCCCGAAGGTGAAGACCGGATTCTCGCTGATGGACGAGGATGTTTCTACTCCACCCATGTTCAATGGCTTTTTTTATGTAATATATCCTGATATCAAGATCTTTCACATATTGTAGGAGGGTAATGGTATGGCACCAGGAAATTATGCAAGCACCTCTTGCACAAATTAAAGGTCAGGGTTAGATACAGCAAATGACTGCATGAAAAAATGGGGTTAAATCTGGGATGCTATCTGGTTATGAGATTTACCAGCATAAACCGTTCAGTAGTTTCAGATAACTAAGAGCGCTGCATACTTATTTATCGTTATTTGGACAGATAATCGACTAATAATTGAAATTATTCTCTTTTTATTCACTACAGGTTTTGATACCTTAAAAATTTGATTGATGTTTTACATCAGGTTTACTGATTTACTTTATTGCAACGCATACTATTATTATGTAATAATTTGAGTGTCTTCTTGTTCAAGAATAGAATATAAACAGGTGTAAGGCGTTGTTGATCTTTTGTTTTATACCGGGGCTCATGTCTGATACTTTTTTGACATTTTTGTGCATTATTTTCTTTAGTTGGTTATATTTCCTTATCTATGGCCCGTATATGTTAGTTATCGTATTCATTCTGGGAGAGGTAACAAGATCAAACCCTTTACAACTGATCTATATTTTTTTCAGTCTTTTCTTCTTAGTTGGTCTGTTAATAAATATTACATACCGGATTAAAGGTTGGAATCACTTTGCAATGTGGAGAACTTTGACATCAGCAAAGTTGATCTGGAATATCAATTCCCTGACTCAGCAGATAAAAAACTGTTGGCCTCAATATATCCTCATATTTTTAATTTCCAGTACAATTATTGCCATTTTTTTATATGGCGAAGGTTTGATCAGGCGAATTTTTGACGCATCTGTTCGTTATCTGGAACCATTAACAAGTATATACTCCTCGATTGGTCAGATTATATTGCCGTTCATTGCAGTTTTGGGCTTTTTCTTTCTCATTTCTTTTGTAATTGAATTAGTGAACTCAATTAATGCAAACGAAAACCTGCATGACAAGAAGTATCTCCAAAATATCAATCTCATATTCCTGGTATCTCCAGTTATCTTTCTCATTCTGATTGGGATTTTTATTCCTAATCCGGTTCAAATAATACTTTCCAATATATTCGGGCAGATTTCAGCAATTTCTCGATTTATTTTTATTAATATTGAGATCATCTTTCTGGTAATGATCCTGATTCTCATCATTCAATGGATCAATAAACGGCGTTATATCACAAAAATTGAAGAATTTATTGTAATACAAGATGATAAAAAACAGGATTTCTGTGATATTGATGATGGAATTAAAAATGAGATCGGGAGAATAAAAAAGTTATATCTGGATATCGGGGCTTTTAGAGATATTGAGAGCATTGCTCAGGGAGATTTTCGGATGTTTCGAATGACTGATGATCCTATCGTTGCTAGTCTGTCATCGATCACCGGAACGGTAAAACTGGGATCAACCTTATCAATTCCGGTGACTTTTTTTACATCCCTCACAAACAGCATAATCTGTGCCCCCCGGATTTCAGGAGTATTAACAAAGCAGGGCACTTCATGGCAGATGTACTCTTCGTATCAGGACAGGTGGAAATCATATACATGGAGAGTAACAGATGATGATATAAAAAAAATTACGGATGTATGCACACAAAAAAAAACTGATACCCAAGGTCAGCAACAACCTGCAACTCCTGTAGAACAATCAACCGGAAATTTATTCTTTTCTGTGTATCTTAACAATTATCCAATATCTCTCGAACTTCCAGTAAATTTTCAGTTGAAAAAAGGAAACCTTCCTTCAGATCCTCCTAATCAATCAGATAACCCTAAAACTGAAACAGATAAAAAAGATACAGCAACTGACACCAAACCTGTCTCAAGCACCCTCACATCAGAGGATCATTCCAAGATTGTTGAAACTTTAACCGCAAAAATTATCATAGATCTTTCAGATCCGGGAACACCAAGATGGGAAGCATATATCTACTATAACCGAGGACTCAAGTCATACCGACAAGCTCTTCGAGAAGGAAATAGTAAAGAGATAAAGGATACGCATCTGAAAGAAGCCTTCTCTAATTTTATCAAAGCAGTCACGTTTGATGACTCATATGCTGTCGCATATTATGGAATGGGCCTTATTCTTCACGAATATTCTTCTGATACCTATTACCCATTGATTTCATATTTGTTTAAAAAATCAATTTTCCTAAATCCTGGGTTTTGGCAGGCAAAATATGCAAAGATGATCATCGATATTAAAAAGCACTTAAGAAGCCCCTATCAAAGGCAAGATGATTTTAAATTTAATGATTTAAAGGATTATATTTCAGAAATTTCCGATTTTTTTACCTTTTTAACAACTGAAGCAAACCAGAACAGTGGCATTTCTTGTTCTATAACGTTTGAGGATCTAAACAAAGTATTTGGTGAAATCTTACAATATTCATGCAACCTGGAATTAGATGATCTTGTTGATATTGATAATAACTATTTTAATAGGTTTATTATTGAATTCATTTTTTCTCTAAAACAGTATTATGAAGATATTCGAAAGGTTCCTGATTTAGATGAGATTATAGAGGACTGTAATAATCTAATCAAAAATGATCCTGATTATCCTGCGTTTTATTATTGGAGAGGGATTGCGCAATGCCAAAAATCTGTAGAGAATATGAACTATGATAAAAACTCTGGTTCACAGAGCATTATTTCATTTCAAAAAGCAATTGCTCTTCATAAGAAACAGTATATCCTTTCGGGAATGAATGAGGATCTGTACTTTGACATCCAGGATAATAATCTCATGTATCGCTCCTGTATCCAGGATACATATTTGCATCTCTCTGTTTCTGAATACATACAAAAGAATGGTGGGAATTACTGGAGACAGGAGACTGACTATTTCAATAAGATCAAGGAATTATCCTCTTATATTAATGCCGGGTTAATTATGCCAGAATATTCTTCTAAGGAATTATGGTCTAAGGTAAAGATAATACATAAAAAATATTCAAAACAGAAATGCCAATCTAATGAATTAAATAGTGAGAAACAAGGCTTTTGATCAAAATTCAATACATAATATGATTTTTTCTTTTCCTATTCCTGTCAAAAGAATCTATACATGGAAATCATGTATGAATCATTAAATTACTTGTACTTCTCATCATCTTAAATTCAAATCTATATTACCGGGGAATCAATTCTGAATTATTTTAATCATATATACAATCAAATACTGTTAGTGGAGCAGAATGAACCGACATCACCAACTCATTAATCCTTCTCCCTGGTTTTTTACCATTTATAGTTACTATTTTGCCAGTATCTGAGTTTTCCGATTTCTTCGAACAAAACCTCACTCACAACCTAATATCAAAGTAAAACACATCTTTTAGATCCCTCTGGCTCTCCATATTACAAAGACAAAAAAAGGAGTACCGATTAGTCCTGTGACAATGCCAATTGGCATCTCACCAGGGATTATCGTTCTAATTGCTAGATCAACTAACAGAAGATAAATAGCTCCACCAACCAAGGAAAAAGGGAGAAGTAATATGTGGTCATTTCCTGTTACCATTCGACAAATATGGGGTATGACAAGTCCAATCCATCCGATAACACCACAAAGAGCAACTGAAACCGCAATGATAATCGTGGTCGTGATAATGAAAAGAGTCTTAAGCAGACGAGTATCCTGCCCCAGCATGTTCGCCGTTTCTTCACCATATGCAAGAATATTTAGTTGCCACCTCATCAGATAGAGAAGAATAATCGCGACAAAAAACAGGGGAAGGACAAGCCCTACTTCACCAAGGGAAACACGACTGAACGATCCCAACAACCAGAAAGTGATGAACGGCATAACGGTGAACGGATCTGCTATCCATTTAATAAGTGCAGTCAATGATCCACATAATGTTCCTATTGCCATACCTGCAATAACTGTGGTAAACCGGTCAATCCCCCATGTGATACTCGCTACAAGAAGACCACCAAAAAATGCACAGATTGTGGTAATGAAAATATCCCCGGTAAAAAGAATTGCAAGAGCTGCTCCAAAGGCTGACCCGGAACTGATACCAAGAATATATGGCGAAACAAGGGGGTTGCGATATACGGCCTGTAACGTTACCCCACACCCAGACAAAGCTGCCCCGACAACGAGAACCATTACTGTTCTTGGTAATCTCAAATTCAGAATCAAATCTGTGTATTGATTTGAAAAGTAATCAGGATTGAATACCCCATATACAGCACCTGCAGTCTCTATTGGAGGTATCCAAATCCTACCAGCACAAACAGAAATACATCCAAGTACCATACATACAAAAAACAGGATAATACACTCATAATGCCTTGAACTTGTTCTCATGGCTGCTCAAGTAGATAAGAACAATAAATATTGGATTTTTCACACATTTATGAGTTTGAACTATATGAACCACGTAATATTTTTTCAATCTGAAGATCATTTAAAGAATAATTAAAGAATTCCTTAAAATACTCCCGAAGAATATCTGAAAGATTGACATCTGAAAACCGATCAGGATACACTGTTTTTGCAAGCCACATCGAATAAAACACTGCTGATTCAGCATTCGGACGGCTCCACTTAAAAATTCCCTGCGGCTGAACATACACCCGGTGATTCCGTACTGCATTAATAGGAGCCCATCGTTTATCTGAATAAATTTCATCAGGACTTCCGGAGTCGATAATAATAACATCAGGATTCCATGCAAGGATCTGTTCCATGGTAACCTCGCTTTGGGATGGAGTGATTTTTTCGACAGTATTATTTGGTGATTCTAATATCGCAGCATTTTTACAGCCTGCAACATTCAACCGCTCCTGAAGGAATGTATCATTGCCATATGTCATCATGTGACTTGTATCATATCCACAAAAGACCTTTAGTCGGGTATCATCAGGGATAGAGGCAACCCGAGTGGACACAAAATCATTAATTCTATGTATAAATGTTTCATACTGCTCAGCTTTGTCAGTCTGATTAAAAACAAGTCCAATAAATTTGACCTGATCAACGATCTGCTTAAAACTATCTCCTTGAGTATTTTTTATCACAACCACGGGTATTTTTGCTCTCTTTTTTATGAGCTGACCATCAAGAGGCGGACAGAGAACCATATCCACACCTGTAATAGTAAGGATTTCATAATCTACCTCTCCGGTAGCTCCACGGACATCAGTTAAATTCAATAAAGATGGATCGATTTCCTGAAGCAGAAGAGATTGTTTCATACCCGGTGTGGTGGCAGCAATCCTGTCACTTACTCCTAGTATATATGGAATTTGTGCTATCGGGCCGGAAAAAAGAGCAACTTTTTGAGGACATGCTGGGATTTGCACCACAGTGCCACTCATATCTGTGATATTTCTAAATGAGGAAGAATTTGTATGGAGGTTAGAATTTACAGGATCATCTAATCCAGGAGTACTGTTTAGATCAGAATGAGATATACATCCTCCTGATAGAGTAAAAATACATACAATCAGGACAATCGGGATGAAACTTCTCATAGATCTTATTTTATAATTAATAATGTTAAAATCTTTGATACATCTTTGAAATTGAGCTTTGGAATGAAACTATGGTAGTATATCTCGCACTTGATGATACCGATATGCCTGATTCCATTGGAACAGGACGATTAGCCCGGTTTATTGCTGATGAAATGGGGAAAAAATACCCGGTTCTCTGCGTTACAAGACATCAATTCTATGTTCACCCTGATATTCCTTATACTTCCCATAACAGTGGGGCTGTCATTCATTTTGCAGATATTCCACCAGAATCTGAGTCGCAGTTTTGTGATGAAGCAATCGCTCTCATGAGGGAGAAATTTATTTTAGGAAGTGATCCAGGGCTTTGTTTTGCACGACACGAGCAGATAATTGCACCAGTCATTACCTTTGGACAAGATGCAAAAACAAAAGTTCTGACTCAGGATCAGGCCAGGAAATTAGCTTATAATTTAAATATATTTCTTATTGGTCTAGGAGGGACCAATGGTGGAATCATAGGGGCATTGGCAGGGGTTGGCCTTGCAGCAACAGGATGTGATGGTCGATTTTTGCTTGTGGGTACTATTCGTAGTCGTGAGGGAGATCAAGAAGTCAAGGAGATTTTGAAGACTGGTATCGAAGAGGTACTTACAATAGATGGACGTGTTGTCACGGATGGAATGATTAGAATTCGAAAATTTCCTCAACCAGTTAGAATTATGGGAAGACCGGTGTTACTTGTGGAGGAATTAGAGGGTGAATTGATCGCAGTAAAACGGGACTGAGGGAATAATGAGATGTCAAGAAGAACCTCAATTATATCAAAGAAAGATAACCAGGTTTTCTGATGGATTCTCTATTTTTTTGCTTGTTATTCTTATTTTTCTGATTGCTATTTCGGTTTTTTGTGGTAAGTATCAGGCAAGCCCATTTGATGCACTGTATCAAGTCATTCAAGGCAACAGTGTGTCAGGAGATTTAACAGGAATTGAAACTGTTTTTTGGGAAATTCGTGTTCCAAGGATTATTGCCGCAGTACTCGTTGGAACAGGATTGGCAATATCTGGAGCGGTATTACAGGGAATATTTAACAATCCTATTGTTTCACCACAATTTCTCGGAATTACAAGTGGAGCCGCTTTTGGAGCAGCCGTAGCTTTATTATTAAGTTTTAGCTTTGCAACAGCTGGTATTTTCGCTTTTTTAGGAGGAGTTCTTGCAGTTGTATTTGTGATACTTATCAATAGACTATTTTCATTTCAAACAATTACGGGCCTTGTACTTGCCGGGATCATTGTAGAAAGTATATTTCAATCAGGTATTGGGTTGATTAAATATCTAGCAGATCCAGGAGGTCGTCTTCCCTCATTGATGTATTGGATGATGGGATCGTTCAATCATGTTACATCTGATGGATTGCTTATTGCCGGACCTGTATTGATGATTTTGATAATGTTCCTCTACTCAATCAGGTGGCAGATAAACCTTCTTTGTTTTGGTGAAGAAACGGCAAATAATCTGGGGGTTCCAGCTTCTCTCCTCTATGTTATAATCTTACTTGCAGTATCTCTGATAACAGCCGCATCAATCTCGCTTGCAGGCCCAATCGGGTGGATTGGACTTGTTATCCCTAATATTATTCGATCTCTATCTGGTCTGGATCACCTGTTGAGTATCCCCAGAAGTGCACTCCTTGGGGGATCGTATCTTCTCATAATGGACACCATTGCAAGAACAGCAGCACCAACTGAGATACCTGTGGGTATTCTAACAGCTCTCATCGGTGTTCCTTTTTTTCTATTTATTCTAAAATCTCAACACAGGGTTCATAATTATGGAAATTGAAATTAATAATCTGTCTTTTTCATATTCACAAAAGGTGAAACCCGCCTTATCAGATATTTCTCTTTTGATACCTTCTGGGCGTCTTGTATACCTCATTGGCCCTAATGGTTCAGGAAAATCAACTCTTCTTCGATGTATTGGTGGATTGGTAAAACCATTATCAGGTTATGTAAAAATACAAGGCAGAGAGATATTTGCATTCAGTAAGAAAGAAAGAGCACAGTTGATAGGATTTGTTCCCCAACAAGAGATTCCTGTCTTTTCATTCAAGGTTCGGGATGTAGTTGTAACCGGAAGGGTATCAAGGCATAGTATTTTTGGATTACCATCAGCATCAGACTACCAAATAGCAGATAAAGCACTTTTTGAAGTTGGAATAGCGCACCTTTCCGAACGAGTATGTTCAGAGATCAGCGGAGGAGAATGGCAACTCGTTATGATTGCAAGAGCCCTTTCACAAGATCCGAGAATTTTACTTCTTGATGAACCTACTTCCCATCTTGATCTAGCTAATCAGATGAAGGTCTTATCAGTTATAAAAAAACTTGTTTTAAATGGATATACATGTATTTTGGTCTCCCATAATCCAGACCAGGTATTTCTCATTGATGGATTTGTTGCTGCTATGAAAGAGGGACATCTGATCTATTCAGGGCTTGCTGTTGATGTGATAATTCCAGAAATAATGCAGGAAATTTACGATATTCCTGTTATGGTAGCTGGTCAGACAAATGGATTAGTCAGGGGTATCTGTGTTCCATTACTACCAGATGAAAAGGAGTAAAATAGGTTTAAACCGTCAAAGACCAGGATCCAATAGGAGTGGAATCTGACTCTTTAAAGAGTTGTATAACCCATTTTCCAGATGGTGATATTGCCTGGTTTGTTGATTGTTTCGATCCAGTACCTCCACCTCCTCCACCACCACATCCACTTTGAGTTATGTCCTCGACAATAAAGAAAACCGGCTTGTTTCTTTTTATTAGATAAATCGAGTCTCCAGGCTTTAATGTGAGATTCGGATTTGTCGAACTGCAAAGTGCCACATCCTGGCTGACACCATTAGGATCAGTCAGGTTAACAGTAAAACTCTGAATAGGAATAGCCAAAGCGACATTATCTTTGGACTCTTTGAGTGTTAGATCAAATGCAGTAACCGAACCAGAAGTATCTGATACTGTGGTTACGTTAAAATCCGGGGCATCTTTCAGACTTTCTGAAGATGAATCTGCGAAAACAAATGAAGTAAAGGAAAGACAGACTACAAGAGTTAAGAGAACAAATCTCCGGAAAATCTGATATACCGTTTCATTTTTCAGGCAATTATAATGAAAACTTTTCATTTCTACCTCTTCATAAAATAGATATATAAAATTAGCTGTAAAGGTCATTTACGTAATTTTAATTATAATATTATATATGTTACGCTTATTTATTCGATTTTTCTTACAGAGAGTCATAGTAACCGATATTATTGCGTCAATTTTTCGACATTTTTTAATCGATAGAGGGTATATTCAAAGCAAAAAAACATTTTTTACGTGTACACGTTCATCAGTTGTAACTATTAAATGACCACCCTTGAAAAATATTTTAAAATTACGTAATATTTTTTTACTATTCAGCCGTCCTCAGCACCCCCAACCCACTCATCCATCATTCTCCTCAAATATCATTTATTTGGTTGAAAAATCAGAAAATCACCGAAAGATCGCAGTATAATGAGAGTAAATGCTCTTTTAACAGAATGGAAATACCTGAAGAGATTTAATCCAAATTTTCTGAATGTCCTCCTGAAATCGTTACATATATTTACTATTTGCACGAAAAAATCGATACATTAGAAATTAGGGTATCGGAACTTGAATCCCGGTTATATCTCAACAGTACCAATTCTGGTAAACCTCCATCATCGGATGGGTACACCCGTAAAAACCGTCCAACCTCCCTTCGTAAGCATAGGTATATATATCGAATAATTTGAGATATCACAAATCATTATCGAATCAAGATGACAGAATATGTCTTGTTGGATAGTCGTATCATTTGAACATTCTTGAGTCTGTGGAATTTTTACTCAGAGAATGTATTGAAGTTTTGTTATGTCATCAGCCCATAATTCAGGGGATATTCCGATTAAAACGCTGTTACCACTTATCGCTGGTGGAACATTTCTTGGTATGACCATCTATGAATCGGTAAAAGATATCGTTCTCCCTGAAATCAGCAAATGGCAATCCCATCTCATAACTATAGCGGTATCGGTCATACTCGTCACTTTTTTGACATACATACTCCTGAAAAAACAGAACAACCTTCAGAGACAGATATTCCTGACTCGGCAAAATGCAGAATCGGCATTGAAACACCTCGCTTCAATAGTAGAGTCAAGCGATGATGCCATCGTGAGTATGACACAGGATGGGAAGATCATATCCTGGAATCCCGGTGCTGAACGAATGTTTGGAATATCTGCAGATGAGATGATACATCAGACATTTAATCTTCTTCTCCCCCCGGATATGCCAAGTCGTATCCCGGATATCATAAAACAGGCAGGTCTTGGAAGATCAACTCGTCATACAGATGGAGTGTTTATTAAAAAAGATGGAACACACATTCATCTTTCGCTGACTATAACTCCAATATTCAATGCTCGGGAATACTCCGGAATGATTTCACTCATCGCTCGGGATATTTCTGAACAAATGAAGAGAGAAGAGATGCTAAAGACGCTCAATTTAAAACAACAACTTCTCTCATCCATCACCCGACATGATATCAATAACCGGTTGCATATCCTTTTGGGATATTGCTCAATACTTGAAGAAAAGATATCTGATCCGGAGATAAGCCGACTTATTTCAGTCATAGAAGAACAATCGAACAGTATTAACCAACAGGTCCTGTTCATGAAAGACTACGAGTCCCTGGGAATAAAATCTCCGGCCTGGGACTGGGCAGATGAGATCTTTTCACGAGCAACGACATCATTTTCGAAAGATCCTATCGTCTTTGAGATATCACTAGACCATCTGGAAATTTATGCAGATCCTCTGATTGAAAAAGCCATTTACAATATCTGTGAAAATGCTATCAGATATGGGAAAAAAATCACCTCCATTCATACATGGTTTTCCTATGACGAGGATATATGCACCTGGATTATAGAGGACGACGGAATCGGTGTTCAGGAAGAGTTTAAAGAGAAAATATTTGAGAGAGGATTTGGACAAAATACCGGTCTCGGACTGTTTCTGGTCCGTGAAATTCTGGCAATTACCAATATTCAGATCACAGAGACAGGTAACGCAGGCAAAGGTGCCCGGTTTGAAATGACAATACCATCTGGTTCCTGGCGGATTGGCAAGCACTGAATAGGCATTAGCCACATAATCGGGCCTGGATCTCTCTATGATGTATCTCTCTGGCACATTGTAATGGGTAGTATATCCATATCCGGTTCCTTTGATACCGTTTTATACAGGAATGCCAAGAACAAAACCCAGAATATTATTTATTTTCTAATGGCCAGGGTCAAAGATCTTTTTTTCCCTGTGAGATGAGTAACATCTTTCCCGTTCCCCCCCTGATATTATCATCATATGAATGCTGAACATTCACGATGGAAATCCGGGTTTACAATCGGATTACTCCTGACAGTGATTTTTTCATTCACGATTGGGGTGGCAGATCAGAATTCCTCATCGTTTCTTGATATGACCTTTAATAGTCCAAATGGATACGCCCTCTGGCATACGCACAATGCCAGTCAGGACCGGAATCTTGAGATGGCTATCCAACAGAACGGGAATATCCTTGTTGGTGGCTATACGAATAATACGAACCAGAAAGATATCCAGGTACTCAGATATTATCCAAATGGGACTTTGGATTCCGGGTTTGGGAAGGGAGGGTGGTTAACCTATTCAGGTGCTGCGGGCAAGGACGACTATGCTTTTGGTATAGCTCTTGATGCGAAGAATAACATTCTCGTCTCTGGTAGAGAAGACAATGGAAATAACGCCGATATTCTATTGCTGCGGTATACTCCGGACGGGATACGTGATTCTTCATTCGGTGTTAACGGAACGGTTACCTATAGAGGGAGTGGTAATGGCACTGATTCCGGCCGGGGGCTTGTCGTCCAGAAGGACGGGAAGATTGTTGTGTGCGGCGAGGTGAATGTAAGTTCGCACAAGGAGCTTGCTGTTCTCCGGTATACTCCGGAGGGAAAACTCGACCCTGATTTCGCCTCTTCCGGAGTCTTTACTCTTTCGAATATGAGTGGGGCAGAGAGTTATGGATTTGCAGTCGCTCTCGATCAGAATGAGCATATTCTGGTGACCGGATCTTCTCATGAAGACGGAACAGATAGGATTGTTCTGGTGAAACTTGATGAAAACGGTCTCCTTGATTCTTCGTTTGGATCAGGTGGAACAGTTGTCTGGAATGGACAGCAAGGAGGGCCCGACTATGGAAACTGGGTGAGTGTCACCGCAGAAGATAATATCCTGGTGACGGGAGTTGAGACTGACACTTCCGGGTCTTTTGATATTGTGCTCATTCGGTATCATTCGGATGGAACGCTGGACACAACGTTCGGCACCGATGGGGTTGCCCGGTTTGGATATTCCGGATATCAGTATGCCTGGGGTCAAACCCGGATGCCTGATGGGAGAATCATCGTCGCCGGGGCTTCATTGGTTGGCACCCATGTAACACCGGTGCTTATTGGCTTTACCAAGGATGGAAAACTCGATACCTCTTTTGGTTCAAATGGGGTGGTTTCATTTGAGACAATTGGTATTGGTCGTCTATATGCAGTTCATGAGGATGATAAGGGAGGTCTTGTTGCATGTGGGTATATTACCGAGAGTGATACTGATCTGAGACTTCTTCTCAGAATGAATCCGGAATAATCTTTTTTTTAGACCTGTGGGCTTGATTCCCGGTGGGTTGTCTGAGGATAAACTGTGATGTCAAGCGAGTGTGAGAAATAAAGGAAGAACCTGGCCGATGTCTGGGAGATCTTTCGATTTGGTTAACCGAATCATTCATGAGTGTGTGATCTTTTGCTTGTGAGCCCTTCTGTTATGTTAAAGTGAAATACCAGATCAATATTTTCGATACACGTGTTTTCTATGACCTGCATCAAGGACTATGATAACCATGGTATCATCTTCGATCTTGAGGATGACACGGAATATCCCTACCCGTAAGGAGTAGCGTCTAGCTCCATCCGGGCTTTTGAGTTTTTTTAAAAATAGTAAAGGATTTTCGAGGTGGCAAAGGTCTTCGAGTCTCTGATAAATAGTGAGCCGATATTCTTTGGGTATCTGTTTGAATCCCTGTTCAGCAGAATGGGAAAATACGAGAGTAAATATTTTATTCGTCTCCCAGTCTTCTTTTTAATTCATCAAGGGTGTATGTTTTTCCATTTTTATATTCAGTTTCTGCCTGTTGTATTCGTGCCCATTCTTCTGGAGTAATATCATCTTCAGTATTGGAAAGCACGATAAGTCGCTCGATAACCTCTGCATATGTTTCATTGGGATACGCTTTCAGATGATCAAGAGCGTGGATGGTTGATTCAGGGATCTGGATAGTTGAGGAGGACATAGACATGTGATATTTGGATTGGGTAGTAATGAATATAATGGAAATCCGTATTTATGAAGAGGGGATCAGTACTCTTCGTCTAACGGTATTGCACGTCAGTTATATGTACACCAGATAATAAAAAAATGCCCGAATTCCAGGATATCTGAAACTATGTACGTGTCATCACGGGTACAATTGTAATTCTGGTTTCAATATCTCACCGGGTATATGAGTTTCCCAGCAAGAACCAGAGGTATAAATTCAAATCAGCCACAATAGCGGATTCTCATATTACTTTCCGGTATATTAGAGATCATTGCATTCAGATCCAGGAAACTGGGGACTGGTTTTGGACAATAGGTCTCTGAAACCCGAACAGATGACAACTTGAACAGAGGCACGTGATCTGTTCACCAATAAGTGAATTCTGATCCACCGGTTCATGGTAACCGGACCATCTCACTACATTCACGTTTACTGGATAGGTTTATAGCGAGTTCTTCAGGCAATGCTGACTGATGTAATCATATATCACCGGGGCAAGTCCGGGGATGGTTTGGGCGAATATATCCGGTCTGTTCAATGATGGCTTGCCCGTTCCAGACCGGGACAAGGGCTGTGTGCTTAATTCACCTCGGTTCACCTGAATGGGGGGGTCTTCTTTGTTACTGCCACCTCCCGGGGTTTAGTTACCTGCCCGGTTTTGGTTGATTGGGCTGAAGGATATGACCGGAGCCTGGTTTTGGGGGTGAGTTCGAATTGTCAGAAGGGTTTCCCGGATGTATTGATAGCGAGTTCTTCTGACAATGCCGACTGGTGAGGGGATAGTTCAGAGGATGAGTCAGGGTATGCCACATAGTCCGGGAGATGAGAAGGGTAAAACCGGGGATGGTTCGGGGATTAATTCACCACGGTTCACTGGATTGGGAGTTCTCTTTTGTATGATACTGCTCCCTTCCGGTGAGATAGTCCGGGGGTGAGGCACCTGCCCGGGATTGGCTGATTGGGGTGAGAGGTAATCCGGGTGCCTGATTTCATGTGGTGAGTCTGAACGGTCAGAATGGTTTCCCGGATGTATTGATAGCGAGTTCTTCTGACAATGTCGACTGTTGAGGGGATATTTCAGAGGATTGATCAGGGTATGCAGAATAGTCCGGGTAGATGAGAGGGGAAAACCCGGGGATGTTTCGGGTGAATATATCCGGTCTGTTGAATGATGATTTGTCTGGTCCAAACCAATAGGTTTATGCTATCACGGGACTAGGGTTCAGTGCTCATTTCACCACGGTCCACTTGAGGGTGAATTTTCAATTATTATGATGTTGGCCCTCTCCCGGTGTGATAACCCGGGGGTGAGTTACCTGCCCGGGATTGGTTGATTGGGGGGAAAGGTATGGCCGGTGCCTGAGTTTGGATGGGGAGATGGAATTGGAAGACGGGTTTCAGGACGGATGGAGAGACAATTTCAGCAAGTATCTTCTTAATTTTCTCGCGACACTTTGAGCCGGCAATATCAAAATATTTTATTTAACCGCTCCATGTCCTCCTGCATTCGGATGAGAACAACACTGGTCCCATAACCGTTAATGATACCATATAATTTTTCGAAAAATTAAAGGGCTGATTGAATTTGTCTATCGACCTTATACCGGTTCTGAATATCCAGAGTCTTTTTCATCTTCTTGTGTAGATAAACTAGTTCAGCGGTGACATCCACAAATTGTTGGAGAGGTGCTGGATTTAAAGAGTCCGGTAAGGTGCGATCATAGCATCCTTGACCTGCTCGGTCTGATGATCTATGTGCTGTTTGTATCGGTATGCCGAAAATATCGATAATCCATATCGTTTTGCGATATCGGAGATCGAAATATCAGCACGGATGTCAGAGCCGATCCGTTTATGCTCGTAATGGTTATAGCATTTTCATGGTTTTACCACGAATTAACTCCCGAATTATCCAAACCCTGCATTGTGATATCTTTCGATAAGAGATAAAAGGAAGCGAAAAATGAATAATATTCAAGTGATGATGCCTTATAATTTTACTGCCATCAGTAAACTATCATAAATAATAGTTTCCAGTATTTGCTTTTTTACTATCAATTTTTCAAACGTGTTCATTGTCGTCTTTTGGAGAAAATAACCCAGATTAAAGATTCTCTCATAATCATAATTCATTTTTTAGCATACTATTATGAGTAAAATCAACTAAGAGAGATTTAATGAAAACATAGAGAGATATCATTCTAGCAAATATATATATATAAAACAGTGAAATTTATTTAATTAATATTATGACATCCGATCAAACCGAAGAAACACCAGAATTAATGACATTTCTATCAAACATTTCCCATTTTATTACATCTAATCAAAAATCATTAATTGATTGGGAACCATATTTTCAACGATTCACTTTTTCAGATATTTATAAGAAATGTCCGCGAGTTTATCAAAGTCAATATTTTGGTGATAATGATTATGAATGGAGGTTAACAGAAGCACTAAAGATGGCATATCTAAAAAATCCCACATATGCCCACTCAATGATAATAGCAATGATTCAAGAAGAAATAAAACCCAATGACCAATTATTACAAAATAATCCCTTCATCGAGGAGGTATTAAGTAAGGGAGGAACTCCAATAAATATGATTGTTCCATTATCCCAATCAAATAAATATATCAAAATTTCTCCTTTACCTAATCCTTTTTACGAGGAATTAGTTGAAAATATTTGTAAAACATACAATTGTGGAATATACATCGCAACCGAAATTCTTTCTAGAAAACTCATTGAAAATTTGGTTATTGATGTTTTACGTAAGAAATATGGAACTACTAGGCTTGATTTATATTATATTACTGCAAACCGCAGATTTCAACCATTCTCCACTCTTGTGAATAATTTTGAAATCAACATATCTGATTTTCATTACATTATTCCCTCACTTGATAGAGATTTCATTAACAAGATAAACAAATTTCGAGACAGTGGAAACAGTGCAGCACATAATCTTGAATTCCAAGGTGTAAAGGATAAATTGGACAAAAATAACCTAGATTTAGAATCTGTTGTAAAAACCCTTTTGAGATTACTTAGTTCCCTTTAATATATTGATCAGGGTTTATTCTCTTTCTTTAATTACTCATGCCGTGATCCTACACTATTACCATGAGAGAATAGTTAAAACCATAATTTACCACTTTGATTTCAAACACCACTGATATCATCCGCTATAGTGACCTATTTTTTCCTTAATTTCATCGAGAAACTGTATATGACAGTCACTATTTTTTCGTCAAAACTTCATGTAATCACCCAATTATAGTCCGAAATCATCGTGTTGATGGCATCAAAATTGGAGTGAATGAACCTTTTTGTCTTCCTCATCCACGAATTAATCGTAACTGTCAAATTTGATAGCGTCGTTTTGATGAATTTCGTTGACGTATGCTTCAGTTCCGGGATCTCAAATCGGATCAGTGAGACAAATACCTGTGTGATAAATCCAATGATTAACACCCCATAAATACTGTTATCGGTCCAGACACGTAATGGTTTGATATCAATCTCATTTTTGAGAGAGTTGAATATCTTCTCAATCGAGTCCTTTTTCCGATAGGTCAGAAGGGCTTCAGTAAGTGTCAAATTCTTACTCGATTTTAGACAGAAGAATCCTTCTCTCCCTGTGATGAACTTTCCTTCAAGAAGCTTGACGGTATCATCTTCGGAGAGTTCAATCAGCTTTGTCTGGATGGAGTAGTCCACCTCCACAAGAAGATTGTTTATTCTGAATCGTTTTGGAAGAGCCTTATTCTTGTCAATACTCTCCTGAATGGCCTTTGTTCTTTTATCTCACTGACGATTTTTCTGGCTCTGTATTCTAACTGCTCTTTCTGCAACTTTTCTGAGACGTAGAGATAATTAGTACTGTTAGGCTTCTCTATTTTAATTCCGCGAATCCCTGAATCTTTTTCAATAACCTGAGGATTATAGGTTTCAAACTCAGCGATTATCTTGTCATCGCTCTTGTTGAGCTTCTTTCCGGTGACGTACTGAAGATTATCTGCCTGGATAATCTGAGTATTAGCGACACTGTTGGCTCCTTTATCGAATATTACCAGAGATCCTTCTCTCAGCCGGTTCCTTGACTGCCGATATGTCTTCGTGAAGTGGGTCTGATCATTGAGATTGCCAGGTTCGATTGTCATCCCAATAGGGATATTTACCGGGTCAGAAAGGTCTGTAACACCAACATTGTCCATACTTTCCAAGCCGGGTCTCATTGCTATGAAGTACTATGCTGGTCCAATCCATGTTGATGTTGGTATGCTCAAAATCATACCTCAAAAAGAGTACATCCTGGATATCAGAGATGATTTCTTCCCGATTAACACCAAGGATTTCAAGGACACGGTAAAGAGTTCTTTCGCTGAAGGAAGGGAGGGAAAATTCAGCAAGCACTTCAGGCCAGTTGATCCAGTCATGAGACCTCTTTATGCTGAAGTTATCCGTCAATTTGTAACAGATGAGGGCTCGAAGGAGATGATTGATATCGATACCCCTCGTCTTGTGTTTTCCGAAGATTTCGCAAAAGTTCAGGACTTCATACAACTTATTAGCCCCCTCCTCAACTTACCACTCAGCGGCCTGTTTAATTCTCTTCTTTATGTCTGAATCAGTTAATAGTAAGAGTCCCAGTAAAAGTACATTCAATGCTACGGTTTTTTGAACTGATTTTTTTGTATAACAATGTAAAGACTCCCAAGAAAGAGCCTTTTTAACGAATTTGAATAAATCTTCAATTTTTGAGCGTATTGAGATCCATTCAGTAGGGTCATTAAGAAATTCAAACAATTTTCTGAGTAAATGTTGAATTTTTTCAATGTGCTCATGTACTCTGCTTGAATTAAACCAAATAATTGATGAATTAAATAAATTTTTTAGTTTTTTGATGTTGAGATTCTTTTTAGGCAAGATAAGCGGTAATATCCTATGATTTAAAAGTGGTTCAGCATAATTTTCATATGCGTAGTATCCTCGGTCAAGGATTACACAATCGATCTCTTTCAAAATTCGTCTTCTCATCAATTCAATAATGATTTCAGGAAATATTTTAGAATCATGTGGAGAACCTGAATGCAACAAAAAAGCTAATGGCAATAATGATTTTGAATCAATTGCTAGTGTTAGTTTATATCCAATATAATACCCTTTTGAAGGCGAATACCCCCAGGAATATGGTACTGAACCAAGTTTTGATTTTGTGTATTTCCTTCAGAACCAATTCAATTCAATAGATAATGCAGAACCATCAATTATGATTCTTTGTGGCTCTTTAGTTCTTTTCTTCGGTTTTATTGAGTTCAATATTCCATTGGTTAAAGCAACAAATTGCTCATCTGAAAATTGACTCGAAAACCGGTAAATCCAATCAGCTGATGGAACCGTCCGAATATTTAGAAATTTACGTAATTGAGGACGTTTCTTAATTTCACTTATGGCATACGTGATGTCTAAAGAGAAAAACATCGAAACAAAAATTATTGATAGGTATATTCGAGCAAGAGGAACTGGATTTATCTCAGCTTTAGAGATTTCTTGTCCCACCCTGCGCTTATCGAAATTTCGGATAACCGTTTCAAGCAATAACCATTTATGGTCTTTAGGATCAACTATTAATGGAGATTTCATTGTTATAACCAAATAATAAACCTCCTTCTTGTACCGTAGATCTTTCGGTTTGAGTCTCTTCTTTTATTGAAAATAAGGGATATTTGAATGTACTTTTTATGTTCCCGTGAAATTTTCAAAGTATCTACAAAATTGGGTTAGATTTACTCTCTGATTTTGAGTCTCCTTTGGAGGGGGCTAAACTTATCAACGAGGAAAATAGTACCGATAGGAAAGGATATATTTTCATTAGGCGCTAGTTCATTAGTTCTTAGTTTTGTTTGCATTTTAGTCGATTCAAACATCACTAAGGACGCATTTATTTCTTGTTAGTGGCAAAGTTGGGTTAGAATAATCCGACTGATATTGCCATAAATTCAAGGTGTTTTTTACCAATCGGTGATAACTAACAAGTTTGAAGAAATGATTATTATAAAAGCAAATGCAGGATATTATAATTTAACCATTCTCATAAAAAAATATTTGTAATATTAGCTGTTTAGCTCAAATTAATATAATAAAAAATGCCACTAAAAAATACTTATTTCTTTTCTTCATTCCACTTTAAGGGATATAACGTATTTTCATATGATAATTGTAAAACTTTCTTAATATTCAATATTTTTTGGGTTTTTTCATTATAATTGTTAATACTATCTGTGGAAATAAAAATTTGTTTCGTTTGATTATAATATAATTCTATAATTTTTTCAAATGAAGAAGTTTGAATATTTTTAAACAACATTGAATCATGAATTATTATGGATAAAGGTGTTAATGAAAATATTGCAAGATCTAAAATTATTATACCAGTATAAGCTTTACCAGTACCTGTGTCGCTTTCATTATTGAAGGAATATTTATTATCTTTTAAATCCAAACTTGGGGGAAATTGATGATTATCGTAAATCTGGTTGTTTATATTACCCATTTTAGTATTTAATTGGAGCATAATATCCGATTGAATTTTTAATTTTATATCGGATAAGAGTATAATATTTTGGGATAAATCATCTTGAATTGAATTTTTATCAATATATATGTTAATAATCTCGAAATTTTTTATTTTCTGTTGTGATAAATCAATTAATTTTTCAATAGCTAACCTGGAAACATTATTCTCATTATATGTAATTAGATTATCAAATTCAGCATTTTGTTGAAGAATTTCGTTATCTAAATTTTTAATTCGTTCATTTAATATTTTTTCTCTTTCTTTCAGTTGATCTTTAAGTATATTAGAAATGTTATTATGAAAAGTATCTATCAATTTTAATTTATCTAAATTTATATCTGGAAAAAACTCAGCCAAATTAGATAATTTCCCCCTTATTTTTTTATCTTGAGTAGTTAAGTTTATTACAATCGAGTTTAATTCACTTTTTAAAATATTTCGTTTTATATGTAACTGACTTATCTTATTTTTAAGTGATAATAATTCATCAGATAATAAAACATCAAGATTGGTCCTATTTTTTTCTAAATTATTTGTTATATCCAATATTTCTGTTTCAATTTTCTCATTTCGTTTTATTGCATCTTCATATATTTTTTTAGTAATACCATCAGGAATAATATCATATTTGGTTGCATCTTTAAATGTTTGTTTTTTCTTAGTTAAATAATCAATTTTTTTATCATGACTATTAATATTATCATACATATTAAATAATTTTAATAGTCTTGTTATTGCTTTTTTATCCGGTTCTTTATCAATATTTATAGGTTTATTTAAATCGTATTTTTTCCCCCAAATTCTTGAATATGGACCTATCACTTCTCTAAATGAAAGATATATTAAATGTTCCAATTCATATTTTTCTTTTAGAAATTCACGGAAATTTTGGATACTAATTTCCTCTATTAAATTTTTATTTTTATCATAAATTTTTACAATATTGTGTTTGTCACTTTCACGAGAAAAATAATAATAGACATGTGAAAATTTGAATGTAAAATATACTATGTGATGACCCAAATGTTTAATGGCACCACCATTTTTTTTTAAAAAAGATTCACCACCAAACACAAAGTCAATGATCATTAAAAAAGTAGTTTTGCCAATGGAGTTAGTAGCTTTTTCATCACCTAATATTACATTCAACCCCTCATGAAATGTAATTAATTCATTCTTAAACAATTGACATCGAATTTCAACTAACAAGTCTTATCACCCTACTTTTAGATAAAAATTCAATTTTATCTAAAATAAAAAGAATATCTAAACAAAATATAAACTCATTTATATTCGTAAATTTAGATTCAGTTATATCGTATAAAACATTAATATTTAATTCTGCCTTATTTAATTCTTCAATAATATATGGCAATTTCCAAATAACACTCTCTTTCACACTAATGACCTTATTCGGAAACATATTCAAAAACCTCACAATTTTGAATAAAAAATGATATTATTATTTTACAAGTATCAACGCTACCAGTATTATTTGATTCCAGTTTTATCCAATCAGCCATTTGATTATAAATATCTTCTTGGTTTTTAGTTGAAGGAAGAAGTGAATAATAAAATAATTTAATTTGTTGAGAAATAATTTTAAATTTACCAGGCGATAATTTGTCGATTTCTGAGAAAAGGTGTTTAATTAGTAAAAAATAACTTGTAATATTGAACTTAATTTGATTTTTTAGAATAAAATTAAAATCAAAATCTAATTTTTGATCAATTTTTAATGCTGTATAATCCAATCCAATGTCACATTCATCCCAATTTTTTTCATTAAGTGAATTTATGACATCAATTATTTCTTTTTCTAAAAAAGATTTCCCACATAATTTATGAAATCTATCTTTTATTATTAAATCTTGTTTTATTTTCTTCAATGATTCATATTCTTCAATAGTTTTGGATTTATCATATTTTGTATGGCAATTACTACATAATAAAATAACATTATCTAAATCATTAGGATTAGTGCTCAGTTTTTCTACATTCTGTAATATTTTTTTATCATTTTCAGATGGATGTAAAGGATAAATATGAGCGACTTCATAATTTTTTAATTTTCTTGACTTTTTTTCATTCATTAAACTAGTATGACAAATCGGACACATACCATCTACTTGAGAATATAGAATTATTTGGTTATTTTCAGAGTATTCTTTTCTCTCCTCCTTAATGTCTTCATTCTTATCTAGATCAACTACCATTTCCTTCTCGATTATCCATTAGATATTCTTATCCAATAGAAAGGATATTATTTTCAAGTATTTATATTTATCATTTTAATTTACAGTCAAATTTTCAATCAACTTTCATCATAGCATTAATATAGTATTAATAGATATCGTGAAATGATTAAATTTAAATAATCACAGATATGATTAAATAAATAATTTCAAGAACAATTTAAAAAAATCATTTATTGATGAAATTGAGTTATTGTACAAACTTCATAAATATTTTTCATGCTTATCCTTCATATAGAATGATTTTTTAACCATATGATAACCATAACCTGATCAGCGGAGAAGAGGTACACTACAAAATTTGAAGGTAGCAAATTTTTAACGAAATTAAAATTTGACTCTAAAATGATGTTTTCATGTAGTGTCTGCTGACACTCTACGCAATTGCTCCGATCTTAAGTTCTTTTTTTGATTGAATCTCATATAATCAAATTTTAAAAAGTGTAGTGTGTACCAACTTATCTGATCAGGCCATAAATATTAATTAACTATTGACTCAAATTTTCGTACAATTAATTTTCTAATCTTAAGAACCGAAAAATTTCCCAATCATTCCTCCAAGCAGAAGGTTCCGCTCGCTTTTCTCGGACATCCCATCGGTTAAACTAAGATCTAATAAATATTTTTGATTATGACCGAAAAAAATCCGAAAGATACGATCAAAAAACCCACACCTGCCTATGATTATTCTGGTACCGGAACCTACGGTACAGCTGATCTATGATCCTCTCTCCAGCATTCACCTCATCGTATACCCCCATCTGGTATCTCACTCTCATCCTATGGCTTCTCAGTGAACTCTACCTGATATACCGGGACCGGAACACCACAAAAAGCAGGACCGGGGATCCCGGAGATATATCGGGATTGCTGTCATCACCGGAATGGCACTCTCATGCTTCATAGGATTCAACCCGATCTTCTGGATCCAGATTGATCCTGATACCATCATGGGTATCAGCATCGCCATCATGTGGGCCGGAATCATCATCAGGTTCGTTGCAATCCGGACACTGGGCTGTCATTTCCGGACCATCATTCCATCAGGAATGACCTACTATTGCAAAGACCGGAATATACCACTACATCAGACACCCGGCCTATCCCGGATCCATCATCAGTGCAACCGGCGTCACCCTGGCTTTTCAGAATATTCTCATTCCCATTATTGTTGTGGGAGTTCTTATACCCGCAGTTCTTCTCAGGATATCATATGAGGAAGCAGCCTTCTGTGATCATCTGGGACCGGCTTATGAAGAATACATGAAAGAGACCTGGAGACTGATACCCTTCATCTACTGAGATATCGTAGTAAAAATCAGCATTTTTAAAAATAATCGATAAGAACCAGGATTAATTCTAAACGTGGAACTAAAAACGTTTCATAGGAGTAAACAACCGTTCTGGATTGCTCCAGAGCGTTTGCACTATACCATAGCCAGAGAACTCCGGATAGTTCATCCTGATTAATGGCATCATAACCTCCCAAGTCCCGGGAACCTGAACACCCCGGATCTTTTCTCAGCTTTTGATACTCCTCTCCCTGCCTTTCCCAGATTCACGGTTCTTGAGCCTGAAGAAATCCGACCACCCTGATAGGTCAGTAGCAGGGAACCAATCCAGGAACTTTGTTTAAGAGCGGGACAAAAACCCTATTCCTTCCCCGGAGCGGGAGGCCCCGCTCACCATTCCCGGACATATAACAGAAAATACTAAGATCTAATAAATTATTTTTATTATTACTAAGAGAGAGCGGGAAGATTAGAGTATAGAGCACGTATCCACCCACATGATCTCGTATCTCTGTATACCCGGATCTCCCGCTCTCCCGCCCGGAGATCAAACAACCACAGACACATTGAGAGATCACACAACAAGCTAATAATAAAAAGCGGATTCTTCCCGCTCAAACCATACCTCTCCCGCTCTCAACGAACTGAAAGATTCACTACCAAAGACCCCATACGATTACCATAACCAACCATGATCCAGCCGGACCTGATCGCTCCATGTGGTATGAACTGTGCATTATGTCTGGCCTATCAGCGTCCGAAAAATAAATGCCTGGGATGCAGGGATGACACCCCCAAAAAAGCTAAAACCCGTCAGACATGCATCATCAAAACCTGTGAAACCATCCAAAGCAGCTCATCTCATTTCTGCTATGACTGCCCTGATAAACCATGCAAGCGACTCAGACAACTGGACACCCGGTACCGGACAAAATACGCAATGTCCATGATAGACAACCTGAATGAGATCAAAGAAAAGGGCATGAACTCATTTTTAGAAAGTCAGACTGCAAAGTACACCTGCCCGACATGTGGCGGTCTCATCTGTGTACACCGTGGGCAATGCCTGACCTGTAAAAAGGAATGAGATCGTATCTCACTAACCGTACCGGACCCTTGGCGGTTCCTTTCTTCCTGCCATCAAGGATCTCCTGATAACCCTCTCTCTATCAAAGGAGTCCTGATCTCTTCGGACATGATCCTGTACCCAGGGTTCTTAGACTTTAGTAACTGCCAGATATGAGACACTACATAAAGACGCAAAAAGATTATCAGAAGTAATGGCTACAACTTTTAGTTTTAGAGAGACTGATTCTGGAAAGGAATTCTTTTATCCCCATATACAGATCATCTACTCATTGGTCCTTAATAATCTCATGAGAACTGAAGGGATATTTGTGAAAGAAATCAGAACTGAAATAGTGATAAAGGCCAGCCCGGTTAAAATATGGAAGATCCTAACAAACTTTGAAAGGTATCCTACATGGAATCCATTCATTATTTCGATTCAGGGAACCCTTGCTGCCGGGAATATCATCCAGGTAGAACTGGCCCCACCTGATGCAAAACGGATGAAAATGAAACCCAGAGTCCTCAGGGTTATTCCAAATCAGGAATTTCGTTGGTTGGGACGAATACTAATTCCCGGAATATTTGATGGAGAACACATCTTTGAATTACGGGACAATAAAAACGAAACCACAACCGTTATTCAAAGAGAGATATTTACCGGAATCCTTGTTCCATTTCTCAAAAAATTGTTAGATGATAATACCAGACGGGGGTTCGAATCAATGAATAGTGAATTGAAAAAGATTTGTGAAGCAAATAGTGAGGGAATTCCTGGAAACTAGAAATTTCCAACGATTATACTTATTTTTCAGGTTTATGTTCAAATTGCCTTTTTCAAAATCTCATATTTCGAAGATAATCTCATTCTATGTAGTACAGATCCGAAGGACAGGACCATACAGCAAATACCGGCCCCCATAATTATTCTTATCCCGGAGCCTACGGTACAACAGATTTATGATCATCTCTCCAGCATTCACCTCGTCATATACCCCCATCTGGTATCTCACCCTCATCCTGTGGATACTCAGCGAACTCTACCTCATATACCGGGACCGGAACACCACAAAGCAGCAGGACCGGGGAACCCGGAGATATATCGGGATTGCTGTCATCACCGGAATGGCACTCTCATGTTTCGTAGGATTCAACCCGGTCTTTCGGATCCAGATCGATCCTGATACCATCATGGGTATCAGCATCGCTATCATGTGGGCCGGAATCATCATCCGATTCCTGGCAATCCTGACACTGGGCCGTCATTTCCGGACCATCATTCACATCAGGGATGACCATACCATTGTAAAGACCGGAATATACCACTACATCAGACACCCGGCCTATCTCGGATCCATCATCAGTGCAGCCGGCGTCACCATGATATTTCAGAATATTCTCATTCCCGTCATTGTTGTGGGAGTACTCATACCCGCAGTTCTTCTCAGGATATCATATGAGGAAGCAGCCCTCTGTGATCATCTGGGATCGGATTATGAAGAATACATGAAAGAAACCTGGAGATTAATACCCTTAATCTATTGAAAGATCGTAGTGCAAATCAGCATGTTTTGAAATAATCGAATTCAACAGAGAATAATTTAATCGTAGAATCGAAGTTTGGTTGAACTCTTCAGATTACAGGAATGTCATCGATCCAATTATCAGAATAATACTTATATGCAGTCGATTTTACTAATAAATCATAGGGTAAATAATGATCATATTTCTCTCTACCCATAATTTCTCCTTTTTTAACAATATCGTATATATCCGGAGTATTATCTATAAGGCTAGAATAAGCTTCAATAATTTCATTAGGGGTTTTATTTTTTATTTTAAATGCGATATGATTTCTATCCATAATATCTAAATTCAAAAAATATTTCCCCAAAGTGTATAATGTATTATGTTGGGAAGAGCCAGTCCATGTAAACCAGTAAGTATAATCTGAGTTAGTAACAAAATTACTAGTATACAGGCCAGCTTCCTTAGCAGATAATCGGGCAGTTGATAGAATCATCTTGCCAGTTTCTGTTAAATATGATGGATTTTTTGATGACAGTAATATTTCTTTCATTTTTTGTCGAATTCGTTTATGTATATCCGGAATAATGGGAGTTATGAAAAGTGGGTCTTTTTTTCCAGATGAGTGTTCTACCCACATCTTCTTTTGATTTAAATCAACTTCCTTAATTCTCCATCGAATACCTGCTAAAAGAATAAATTCATCAGATTTGTAATTTGGTGAAAAACCCACACTCCCAATAGGGTGCCCTTCATTTATAACATCTATCTCGACAGAACTTGAAAAGGCAGAATAGAAATCGAAATTCTTTACTATTTTTTCTCCTAATAATCCTAATATTAAATAATTATCATCAGTTTGGTCGATGAGGTCATGTTTACCCATTTCCTTCAATAATGCAACAAACTCCTTTTGGTCAATATTTTTAAAGGACCCATTCACGAGAAGGATTTTATGAATGTTCTCGGCAGTTATTCCTCCTTTTTCAGTAATAACACTCATTATCTGTTGAATAAGCGTTGAATAATGAGGGGCACTTATCTTTGGCGGCTCACACCATTTTTCGAATAGAAGTTCTGATGTTGCAAGTCCATGAAGAAAAAAAGGATAGATTTGATCAACTATATCAGGTTTTTCTGATATCTGTTCGCTTAAATATATAACCATTTGATGAGATTTTCCCTCACCTCTTCCACTTCGTCCAAGTCTTTGTACAAGAGAATTAACACTCCAACAAGGGCCGACCTGTCCAACACGAGAAATATTTCCTACATCAATGCCCATCTCAAGAGTACTTGAACAAAAAACTGTAATCCAGGGTTTCTCCTTTAAATTTTTTTCCGTACTTTCTCTAAATTCTTTTGAAAGAGAACCATGATGAATTTCAAAAAGATTTGGTAGATTTTTTCTCTCTAAATATCGAATTGATTCATCAGTTATACTCTCTAAATGAGATTTAGTATTAATGAAAACTAACCCATTGCGCCCATAAAAATCGTTGATAATATCTGGAACAACTGGGTTGACATTTATTTCATCATTCATTTCTTGATAAACAGGATCACCCTGTTCATCTAGAAGATATGAACGTACTAGGAAATCAATTCCTTTTTCCTCCGATTCATTTTGAATTATCTCAATTGTTTTTTCATTCCCTGGCAACATCCAAGTTTTTGCAAGGTTAAAATCTCCTATTGTTGCAGATAATCCAATAATCCGGATTTTATTTTTATTTAATTGTGAAATTCTAGAGATAAGACTTTTTAAATGAGCACCTCTTTCTGTACCAATAAAAGAATGCATTTCATCGATTACTATGAACTTAACTTCGTTAAAAATACTTTGAACCTCATTAGAATGACGAATAAACAGAGCTTCAATGGATTCAGGAGTTATTAGAAGGATACCGGATGGATTTTTTATAAATTTTCTCTTTTTACTTTGATCTACGTCACCATGCCATCTAAAAACTGGAATATCTGAAAGATTACATAGATGCTCTACTCTCTCAAATTGATCATTAATAAGTGCCTTCAATGGACCAATGTAAATTGCACTGAGAGAATTTGAACCGGAATCGATAATTTGAGACAAAATGGGTAGGAATGCAGCTTCCGTTTTTCCAGAGGCTGTACTAGCCGAAATAATGAGATTGTTTGAGGTATTGTATAACGAATTGATGGAATCTCTTTGGATCGGCTTTAAAGTTTTCCATTGCATATCATATAATTTTTTTTGGATTAAAGGATTTAATAATTGAAATGAAGTATTTATTACCATATTATGTCTGTTTATTTAAACTAAAATGTTTTAATTCATTATCTGAAGGTTTTTCTAATTCTTCTTCAGAAATATCTTCTAGATCAGGATCCTTTGATACCTGTAAATCAGATAATTTGATAAGTTTATTTAATTCTACTTCTGGATTCTGCTCTAATATAGATAATATTTTTACATATCCAATTATAATATCACGTGGTGTTAAGAAAAATTCAGAACCCAATTGTTCTGAACAATATTTCTGATATTGGGCTATTCCATCATCAGAAATGAGATACTTTGTATTATCACCCAATGCATACACATGACGAATTTTCCGAAGTAATTCTAAATTTTCGTCAAATGTAAACTTTTGCAGTTCGATAACCGGACCAGAAAAATCTTTTAACCCTTCATCAATAAATTTACTCTTTTTTAAACGGGATTCAAATGCTCCATAACTTATTAAACCTCGTTTGGTGTCATAAATAAATTTATCAAATCCTGCAAAAAAGAAACCAATTCCTTCTGAAACCCCTTGTTCACTTTCGTTATATATTTGGAGAATTATTTCGTAATTGGAATTTCGAGCTATTGAATTATTTAATCGATGAGAAAGAACCCCCATTTCATCCAAGCAAATTATTAGACCTTTATATCCAGCCATTTGAACAAATTTAGCCCACAACTTAAGGTAATCATAAATATTCTGATCTGAAATAATATTTTTTACACCTAAATCATCTTTTGCATCTGTTTTGTTTGAATATTCACCTGATAACCAACGGATTGCTGATGCCATAAGAATATCATCTTCTTTATAAAATCCTTCATAATATCTGCTTATAGCAATAGTAAAATCGAATCCATTGACATATGCTTGTAACGGTGTCAATTCTTGACGAATATGACGAATAATTTCATCCTGACTCTTTCCTAATTGCTTATCATTGAAATCGATATCGGAAATCCATCTTTCGACAATACTTGCTAATGCACCCCCATTTGGTTTTGTTTTTATGGCCATATTTTGCATTAAGGTCGCATATAACATTCTCGCTTGACTATTTGATCCATGAAGGCGTTTATCGATTGTAATATCAGTTTGAAGAACAACGAGATCTTTTTCTAAAGCTAACATCCGACATAAATTAAGAAAAAAACTTTTTCCTGAACCATATGGTCCAATAATAAAGCGAGCCGCAGATCCATTTTTGCTTATATTATCAATATCTTTTAAAATAGCAAGAATTTCTTCTTTTCTTCCAACCTGTATATGTTGAAGTCCAATTCGTGGAGATACTCCAGCTTGTAAAGCTTTAATAATTGCATTACGTTCATTTTGCCTGATTGTTACCATATTTGTCTCCAAATTATACTTTATCTACAATAATTTTTGAAAGTAATTCTGGATTTGCAAAAATTCCATTATCATCTTCAATGACAACATAATCATCATAATGAGTAATAGACCACAT
The DNA here is from genome assembly GCF_003173355.1 of Methanospirillum lacunae. Lineage (NCBI taxonomy): Archaea > Methanobacteriati > Methanobacteriota > Methanomicrobia > Methanomicrobiales > Methanospirillaceae > Methanospirillum > Methanospirillum lacunae. The sequence continues at coordinate 56,882 of NZ_QGMY01000006.1, forward strand.
ATTTAGCGCATCTATCACATGGTTTATTCCAAATAAATTATTTTCTTTTACAAATGCATGAAAACTTTTATTTGACCATTTCAAATTATTTAATAGGGCTTCCAATACTGGATAATATTGTTTTTCCAGTGAACATATTACAGAATAGTCGATATAATGTTGTAGCAATTCATATTTCATCAAATCGGTTTTATTTATTAGATTTAACTTTCTTTCAACAGGTTTTTTATCTTGGTTATTATTAAAAACACCATCGAGAATTACTACAATTTCATCATCTTTATCAATTATTACATTATTTTCTTCGGAATTTATAATGGGCACCGAATAATTAGATTGAATTAACTCACCCTTATCCAATGAAACGGAGGTTTTTATCGATATTAGTGAAGAACTTTCATCTTGGATATTCAATTTAATCAAACGATTTTGAATTAAAATTTCTACTTCAGACTTAGGAATATCCATAGATTCTAAAACTTGACTTAAAGAGGCAATTTCTAAGTCATGAATAACATTATCTGCAATAATAATATCTACAATATAGGATGCAATAATTTCTCTTTTATGAAAAGGAACCTTATCTTTCACTCGTTTTAAGATAAAATTTATATTAGGAGGATGAGATATCAAAATTTTTTGATACAATCTAATACATTCAAGATCATGAGAATTTAATATAAATTTGTTTGTCACATAATCAGAAAGATAATTTAATTCTTCAGAAGTAATTTTTTTGTCTGCATGAGCTATATGCATACCGAGTTCTATAAAAAAAACTGCCGTATTATATTGAATTGAATGTGATTCAGAATTAGGAGTGCTTAATACTAATCCTACATAATCTGCCGATTCTAATGCCCCATAATTACTTGGTACTACCTCATATCCTTGAGATTTTATAAATGAAATAATACTTGAGATCTTTTCACTATCAATGGTAATATGCTCAATTGGAGTCTTTAATTTATTAAATTCACTGATTGAAATAATAATGTCTTCATCTTCATTATTTATAAAAGGTAAAATAATTGATTCCCAAACATCAACTAATTGAAATTTTTTATTACTTGAAGAGTCTTTTTTATTTAGGATAATTTCATTATTTTTTTCTAAAGAATTATTTAATTCATCAATTGATTTCAAATTTATACTTTGTATCCATAATTCTCGTAAAGGATTGAATTGAGACTTTTTACCGATTGGGTTTTGAAGAATAATCTCATCAATAGAGCCATTATGTTGAAATTGATCTCGAATTGTTGGATTTGCAGCGTAATATTTAAACCTATAAGGAAATCGGGATACTTGAAGAGTAAATCCTGAAGGATAATAATGTTTGAATAATTTTAAGAATAAATCCCTTTTTTCACGTATTGTCTTTTTATCAAAATTTTTTGGGACATTTAAAAAGTAATATAGTATTAAATACGACAATAACCCAGAAATTGGTTTCTGATGTTGAATGTACCAAGAAAGAATTACTTTAAGTTCATCGGGACCTATCTCATCATTTGGTGGATAAAAATTAGATAACTCTTTATTTGATAGATTAAGAATACGTTTACCTAAAAGATATGCAATAAAACTTGAAATAAAAGAAAAATTAGAGCTAGGAGAAGAGACAATTTTCTTTAAATTATAACACTCATTTAAAATAGGCCCATAATCTTCATTGTCTAAAAATATACGCCGCTCTAAACCAAAAAAGTACAAAAAGAGGTACCCATCATCTTCCAATTTTTTCTTTCTACCCTCATGTAACCAAGATAGGTAGAGATATCTTTGATCTGGATCTAGATTTGAGTAATTCGGGAATGATGGTAGTCTTTTTATTGTATTACTATATGATCCAATTGGAAGAGTGACATCAATACACGATGGTTCGATAGAATCAGATTTGCCTTGTGACCAATATACTAAAGGATTCGAAAACGAAAATTTCTGAATGTATACGCCGTTTTTTCTTCTTCCTCCCCAATTGATTGGTACACTGATAAATTTTGGTTTTTCTCTATTAGTTTTTTCTTGAATAGTTCGGAAAATATTTTGAGTAATTTCATTATTAGGGTCAAGATCAAGACCCTTTTTTATATTAATTAAGGCTTCAGAATTTTTGTTAGCTTTCAACAAAAATAGGGACCTAAAAACATATAATGTTGACAAGTTAGGATTAATTTCAATTGCTTTTGAAATGCTCAAAATTGCATCGTCGATATTTCCTTGCTTTTCAAGACTTATGCTAAGCCCTTGATATGCTAAATAATCCTTAGAATTATTATAAATGAGGTGATTGAAATGTTCAATTGCTTTTTGAAAATTGCTTGAATGAATAAGTGCATATCCATGACTGTGTGAATCTGATATTGATGAAGACGATAATTCAGAGTTCATATAATCTTTCGATCCTTTCTAACTGAACACGATAAATTTATCCTTAAAGTAAATAAACAAAATCCATACTAAATATCGACTAAACTTCTTAAAATGTAATTTTAATAATCTTTCAGGAGAATAATAGTAATAAAGATTTTAGAGGTTACAAATAAAGTATCTTACCCATAGAAATCTATATATACAAGATTTTTAACTTTATATTCATTATAAAAAAGGCTTATGGCATCTCTTTTTGTTTTTGAAGATACGAGCGTGAAAAAAACTACAACCCCCCCCCAGAATGGGAACCCCTGCTCGCTTTTCCCGGACGTATCTTCCTCCAAACGTAGATCTAACTAAGAATACTAATAATTATAATAATAATGCAGGATAATAGAATCATAAAGTAAACACCTGCCCCCATGATTACACATCTCTGCATATCTGGATCTCCCACTCACAACCTTGATCCAACCAGACCTGATCGCCCCATGTGGCATAAACTCTTCATTTGGCCTGGCCTATCAACGCCCTAATAATAAATATGTGTGATACAGAGACGAAACACGGATAAAAACAAAAACCCGGCAATCATGCATCATCAAAAACTGTGAGACCATCAAGAATAGCCACAAAAATGATTCATACCTGCCCCATTTTGATAAATTGCGACTTCATACAATTCTCCTTATTTCCAATCTTTTTAGATCATCGATTCAAACCTGATTATCTAATGGAAGAGTAAAAAAATAAAGAATTATTACCTATTTTAGAGGTTCTTGAATCAAACATGCCAATATTGGTCATAGTGACGTGCAAAAAATCTTTTGAGTTCAACAATCCATCATTATATAAATCTCGTGTAATTTGTTCGTATAATTCTCTTTTATATATTAAATCAGGAAAAGTATATTCCAACACAACTGCAGGTCCACCCATCGTCCATGAAGGATAATTTATATTTCTTTTTTCGCTATATTTCGAGGATTTTAAAAAAAAGTTGAGCAATTTTAAATGTTATGAAGTATATCTACCGACAAGATTCAGGAAACTTGTTGGATATTATCCTCGAATGAAACATTAATAGTAGAATTAATAACTACATTTCATAATGCTTCGAGTTTTTCCTATTGGTGTGTTCTCATCGTAATATTTGTACCAAACAACAAGACACTGATGAATTGTTCATTATCCTTCAGATTATCAATTTAAAATTCATCAATTACTGTTTGTAATCTCAATAACTATTAATATATTGTTGTCATCCATTCATCCCTTCTTTTTTCTAATGGAGGAGCAATAACCATAGAAAAAAATTCTGAAATCGGACCTCCTATTACTGGAACGAATGATAAACCCGCTTTCACACCTGCATGAGCATAATCTCCGTAACTAGGCGCTAAATCTTCACGGATATCTTTCTTTTCACTCATCCCGGATAACCCCTTCAACAAATTCCCGGATCTCCTCTGTCCCCGGAAGTCTCACCTGGTACTTGGAAACAAACACCTGATTATCCATACCGGCACAGGCATATTGAACGAGGGCATGATTCTTTTCTGTACACAGAAGTAATCCGACCGGAGGATTATCCCCTTCAGTCATCACATGTGCCTTATACCAATTCAGATACGTATTCAGTTGCCCAAGTGCTTCATGAGAAAACCCACCCACTTTCAGCTCAATCAGGACATGGCATTTCAAAACCCGATGATAAAAAACAAGGTCTACAAAGAAGTACTCCTCTCCAATCAGAATCCGTTTCTGCCGTGCCTCAAAACAGAAACCATATCCAAGTTCTAGGAGAAACGACTCGATCTTAAAAAGTAACGCATGTTCAAGATCCGACTCATACAGCACTTCCTGACTCTTGATCCCTAAAAACTCAAACACATATGGATCCCGGATCATCAGTTGAGGAGAATCCACCTGTGCTAGAGATCGAACATGATCAGATAGTGCCTTTTTATCCCGAGATAATGCTGAACGTTCAAAAAGAAGGCTCTCGATCTGACGTTTCAATTCTCTGACTGACCAGTTCCCCCTGACACATTCTACCTCATAGAACATTCTCTTCAGAGGATCTTCAAGAGTGATAAGCAGGGAAAAATGACTAAATGAAACAGATCTGATAAAAGTTTCATAAAATGAGTGGAATTGATCCAGGTCCTCATCTATGAGATCTCCATGATGGGCATAACTGTCATACAATTGGGCAGACGGTGTCTGCCTAATTACATTGCTGGGACATTGGGCAAACATTGTCTGCCCAAACTGAGGGTAAATTGTATAAGACTGGCGGTATAGTTTGAGTGATCGATAAGAAAATCCATCATTATGAGGAAGATGATGAGAAAGATCCTGGAGAATATGATCTCCATATGATGCTCGATCTGATCCTTTCTGCTCAAACTCCTTAATGTAATATCCAATGAGCCAGTTTCTAACTGTGAGGGAGAAGTTCACCGCCTTGGTAGCCTGGCCGGTGAGCTCCTCATGAATTGCAGATATGGCCTGGATCAGGTCGTTAAAATTCATACCTTATATCCTAAACTAACACAGTTTTTTCTGATATCTGTATCCAATTGTCTCCCTTCTTTGATTCGGTCATGTACCTGTTTGGTGAAACGGGCTATCTTATCAAAGAACAACTCACCACCACCCCCACCCTCTTCAGTTCCAAAATATCGGCCAGGAATCAGCACATGCCCATGTTTTGTGATTTCATCAAGGGTTACAGAAGCATAGAAAAATGTCAGATATGTAAACTGATGTGATTTTTCTGGATTATGGTCAAGTTTAGTACTCATCACTTCATGAAGAACTCCAAAGGCGTCAGACAGATACTTAGGAAAAATGAACCCCGGAATAACATGCATATATTTAGCTGTTTTCCAAAGTATCGCTTTAATTCCCAGGTTGGTATTGGTTAATGGGCAAGTTTTTTTCTGACAGGCCATATTGGTGGAATAGAGGATTTCTTTTAAAGTTCGATATATGTTTTCAAATAGTGATGTGTTCAGTTATTCAAATCGTTTGCAATATTTTTTGATAAGAATTGATAACGCCAGTTGAAAATCATTACAGTTCGTAATATTTCGAAGAAACCCGATAAATAAAAATTAAATTCCATCTTTTATCTCCGTAAGCGGGACAAATCATTCAATCCTTCCCCGGAGCGGGAGGCCCCGCTCTCTTTTCCCGGCCATATAACCGATAATACTAAGATCTAATAAATTATTTTTATTATTACTAAGAGAGAGCGGGAAGATCAGAGTATAAAGCACGTATCCACCCACATGATCTCATATCTCTGTATACCCGGATCTCCCGCTCTCCCGCCCGGAGATCAAACAACTCACATTTCAGGAAAAGATCTCTGAACGAACTAATAATAAAAAGCGGATTCTTCCCGCTCAAACCATTCTTCTCCCGCTCTCAACGAGCTGAAAGATTCACTAACCAGAGATCCCATACAATTACCATAACCAACCATGATCCAGCCTGACCTGATCGCTCCATGTGGCATGAACTGTGCATTATGCCTGGCCTATCAACGACCTAAAAACAAGTGTAAAGGATGCAGGGATGAAACCCCGAAGAGTGCGAAGTCCTGCGAACAATGTATCATCAAAAACTGTGAAACCATCCAGAATAGCCCATCTCATTTCTGCTATGACTGCCCGGATATGCCATGCAAGCGACTCAAACAACTGGACACCCGGTACCGGACAAAATACGCAATGTCCATGATAGACAACCTGAATGAGATCAAAGAAAAGGGCATCAACTCATTTGTGGCAAGTCAGACAGCGAAGTACACCTGCCCGACATGTGGCGGCCTTATCTGTGTACACCGTGGGCATTGCCTGACCTGTAAAAAGGAATAAGATCGAATCCCGCTACTGCCTCTCATCACGTAATTTCCGATTTCATTCTCTACGAATGTTATCCACGATGTAATTAGCGAGAGACAGGAGAGGTTTTAGATCGGGCTTCATTATTCTACCCGGCTATTCGATCATCTGACTGGTGAATGATCTGTCCGTCAGGCTGGACAGATAAAAGAGACGAACTAGTGATTCCTGGATCTCTGACTTATTCCTCGTCCAAAGCAGTACCAAAATCATGAATCGTACGTTTTAAGAATTTCCTCACCTTTTCAGATTCGGTGAATCCCTGGTCCAGGCGGTCTACCAGAGAATTAATCATGTGTACTCCTTCAAGAATTTTAGTCTGTTCAGGTCCTGGATTCACTCCGGCACTCATGGCGATTAATGTCAGGGGATTTCTTATCTCGTCATTTAATGCTGCAAGTTGAGCCATGTTTTTGTCTATCTGCCGAAGTGAGATCTCCTGTTCTTCAATAAGTTCGGTTTCACGGGTAATATCACGGCCAATGCAGAACCTGAATGTATTGCCTTCGATGGTCACGAATACTATCTGCATATCAAGAACAATTTTCTTATTGTGTGTGCTCGTAAATGACCATGAAAACCGTTTTCCTGAATACGTAGAATCTTTCCAGTATGTTATGAATAGGCTACAATCTTCCGGATGAGAATGGCACATAGGAAGATGAGATATCTGGTATCCAAGGATCTGCTCAGACGTGAGCCCGGTCAATTTTTCAAAACAGGGATTACATACCAGGATTCCTTCTTCATCTCCAATTATGATGGGGTCTGCTACTTCACGAAACAGAGTCCCCCAGCGAATATCAGATGCCAGTGTCTGTTTCTTTACCCGGTCAAGTAAATGGCATCTGTCCGGGTTCGTTTTATTGATTGAACCGTTATTTTCAGGATTAGGTAATGTCATTTTTTATTTAGGACATTTTGATATTGTTATCTGATACTATTTGTCACTGATGAATAATAATTGAATTTATTGTGCACACATTCGGTTCTTCAGGTGGTTAAAAATAGGGTATATGTTGTTCTTCTTTTAATTTCAACATCATTTCACGGAAAAATCGTTCAGAAATTCAACTGGCATTGACCACCCTGCTCACCGGACCCTTGCGATTCTTTCCTTCCATCACCGCCCTGACCCGTGACACTGGACCTACATAACTACCCGTCCCGATATCCAGATAGAGCCCCCGACCACTCTCTGAAAGCCTCACCTTTCCCCAGGACAACTCCTCGTCTCCAAGCCCGGCAAGAACTCCCATCAGAACCCGTCCCGGAATCTCAAACTTCCCGACATCGTCGATAAACACAACCAGGGAATCATTTTCCCTGATCATCCTTCCACAGAGTTCAAACCCTGAACTCTTCTTCCGACTCTCAACAAATTGACTCATACAACTCATCACACGACATATTTGTTCAAAATATTACATTGACACTGTTCAGTACAACTTCCCCACACTCGCCCCTAATATTAAATTTACCTTAACTATGGAGGACCTGGACTGGAAACATTAGGGTCATCCTCACCTGAATCAAGCCTCTCATAGCACTGATCACACAGATGCACCTGCGAAACCGGATCAGACCAGACAGCAGCCTTGAGATCACAGACCTGGCAGCGACCACTCGGAAAAGACCGCCGCACTAGAGCCTTCTTGTCAATCACACCCGGAAGAGGAATGATAGATGCAACCTCACGCGACACTGCCCGGCGATAACACGAAGAGCAGAGCATCCGCTGAATATTCTGTGAACAATGAGAAACCCGCTCCTGGTACTGAGTCGGCCGCTTGCCACACACACTGCACCGGTGATGATCAGGAAGACCAGGAACCTGGACAAAACTTCGTGAATTCACATCAGAGAGTGACATCTCATAAGGCAAGGTAGCCTCTTCAGGCTCAGGAGAAGACCCGGGATTAGAATCATCATGATCATCTGGATCATGATCCTCATCATCACAGAGCCAGACACTCCCCCCCTTCTCCCAGGCATCATACAGCAGAGCATCCCAGAGATACACCCGGGTTCGTCGCATCGTCGAGCAGCCTTCATCACCTCTCGTCACCGTCCGGTCAAGGTACGACACAGCCGGACACTTATCGAGAAGACCGGAATACGTCTTGCCGTACGAATGATACCCGTGAAGCAGTTTACCAACCGTGGAGTTCGAAAGCCCGGTCAGCTGCTGCAGCTCAGCAATCGATACCTCTGACTGATTCAGTGAAGTAAAGGCAGCAATCAGATCACTCTCACGCTTGGTCAGTTTGTTCGCCTGTGCACCAGACTCCCCGTTCAGCGTCTCATAAAGCCGTGCAGCCTCGTCAAAATCAGCCCGGCTCGCAATCACACACCTGACATTCCCAATCTCTTTGGACTCACGCTGACGCTGATTGAGTGCTGCATTGGTCCTGATCAGATCAAGCAGCATATCTGGATTTCTCCGATTCTCTGCAGACTGGAACCTGATCCTGGTCGCAAACGGAATCACAACCCAGACCTCTGAGAGTGAATCCCAGATCTGCCTGCACACCCGGACCTCCTCTGATTCAGGACCGCTGGTAACAGGAAGACTCTCTGCTCCTGACAGGGTCCGCTCAAGCACCCGTTTATCCTGAACCTCGCTGTCATCGATCCAGCAGGTCAGCATCCGGTTAAAGACCTGATCATCACCCGGACCCTCAACCTTGGCAATCCACCAGACACACCGCTGTGGAATCGTGCAGACCTGGACCTTTCTCTCCTTGTTCACGGTCCGGTACAGGAAAGGCTTTTGAAACGACGAGGTAACGCCCTTTAAGACCTCCTGCATCTGGTCAGAAAGACTCACATCATCAAGTGAGATCACACTGCCTGCACAGAGATCCTCCATGTAAAAGAGTGCCTTGTCACTCATCCGGCCTTCAAGCCTGAACTTCTTTGGAACAAGACTCTTCATCGTCTCAATGGCATGGGACTTCCCTTTCCCAGACTCACCGGTGATAGAGACATGCAGCCCTTTACTGTTGATCACACACCGGGACGCAAGTGAGTGAACAAGACACTCGGCAACCGTCTGATCACCTTCGTGAACAGATGCAAACGTCTCAAGCATAAACGAGAGCGGATCAGCAGACTCAAGGATCTCTGTACACCGGGAACTGATCTTCTCATCTATCTCCCCCATCTCTGACTCAATTGCACCGGCCAGTTGAACCTCCGGGTCTGCTGCCTCATACAATGCCCGTGCCTGTGCAATCTCGTACTCAGTCGGACGACACCGGCCTTCAGCCTCGTTCTTTGCCCTGATTCGCTCTGACCGGAGCCGGGCCAGCCGAGTCTCAATATCAGGTTTCACAGGTTCAAACAGGGCCCGAAGTTCAGACCATCGCTGTCTTCCGCCACCACACGAGTCATGGTGACACCCTGCAAAGATCGCACCGTTTGCAAACTGAATCGCATATGCCCCGTCTGAATGGGCTGATGAGAACGGGCAGTCAGCAAGCACAAAGAGACGGCCACCATTGTATGGTTTCTCTGTATACGAGAGGTTATGAGTAGAGAGCCAGGATGCTAGATCGATCCCGGTCTCCTGGCTGCGGCTCGTGGATCTCTCCACAGATGTGCGAGTCGAATCAGGCTGCCAGGATGCAAGCAGCCTTTGAATCTGCTCTGCACTCACTACCGAGGATGAATCTTGCAGACCAGAAGGAATCTTCAGAAGCTTTGATCTCCTATGTGGCCGGTCAGGAAGATTGTCTCCTTTGCGTGAGATCGTCCCGTATATCTTCCAGATACGTGCAGCGTTGAAGTTCGCTGTATCAACCTTACACTGTGCATCAGAAAACCGCCAGTCCAGCAGTTCGAGCACTGATTTCACACACTTCCGGCTCTCTTCATCATTTGAGAGATCAATCCGGTAGAGGAGATGAGCACCATTACCCGAGTCTCCAACCAGAGGATCAGGCCAGCCCTGCTCAGAAAGAAAGGCTGCTACTGATGAAGCAAGAGAAAGTGCCCGGGCATGTTCTTCATCAGATGACGACACTCCCGAGGGCCTGACCGGATCGATATCAATCGGCAGCCAACGCCTCCTGATAATATCAACATCAGATGTCGTGGTATCCTTCCGCTCCAGTCTGTGCTTGATCCGGTTGGCCCGCCTTGCAAGAAGTGCAGGATTGACTTCGTTGAGTGTGACATAGATCCCGGTTACATGGGCATCCTTCTCACGGTCACAAATATCTTTGGCAGCAGCGTTCAGGTCGTTATAGTATCCTGAAGATATTCCTTCTCCTGTGATTGCCCTGACTTCGATGACCTGGCCTTGACGGAAAAGAAGTGAAAGAGTCCTGAAGACCTCGTCCTTTTGGTTGTAGCCGGTCATTGCTCATTCACACCCCCAGGATGGGATATGATCAGAATACCTGCACAGGATCATTCAGACTCTTCCTCCAGAATTGGAATCGCTCCGCCAGGGAGGATCTGGTACTTGTCCCATTCTCCTCCTTTTGCTATCCAGAACTGCACATCTCCGGGAAACCAGCTGGTTCTGACATAGAGTGAGAGCCGTTCAACCTGTTTGTTAAACGAATGAGCACTCATCCGTGATGATCCGGTTCTGACAAAAAGAATCCCCGAGTCTTCTCTCCATGCAATCAGGTGAAAGAGATTAGGAATACCCCCCTGACGTTCTGTGACCCTGAACACAGAATACCCTTCACTCAACAGAGTGCCTCGTGCATTATACTCAGCTGTCCGGCGTGTCTGACATTTATGATACTGGCACATCATCTCTCCCGGGCCTGTGTAACCAATTGTCAAAGTCAATGAAAATCATGGAACATACAACGGCCAAGTTGGATATACTTAAGAATCTGCCCGTCAAACAATGATTAATCCCCGATTTAACCAGCCGGCAAGCATGAGTTAGAGCCGGGGATTGTGGTTTTTTGTTCATCGTTTTTATTATTATAAGACCCCCTGTCTATTCTTGAAATCAGGTCTGATTCAATCAGGACAGTGAAACTCCGTTTTTCAGTGATCCATCTAAATCTTTTGAATTGATTTCATCTTTTTTGGAAAATTATATGTACTTTCGAGCTTGCGACAGGTGAATTTACCAGGTATTAACATAATAGCGCAAACTTGCAAATTTTATCAATTAAAATTAATAAATATCAATTGCAGCAGTAGTGCTCTTATCAGGGCTTGGATCTGCTAAATGACAACGAAATAAGGGCTATTTCGACCCCACCTGAAAAAATTCATATATATACGACATACCACATAGTGTCGCTTGTCAGGCGACATGGGGGAAAACAATGGGGGATTTCACACAGAAAAGCGTTGTAAAATCAGCTGCTCGAAAACTTGCGTCACCAATCGCCGATTATGCTACGTTCAGTGCACTGATCCAGGATATTATTGAAAACAATCCCTGGGGATGCACGGCATACGAATCTGCAGGGGCTGCAAAACCGGCAGTTGAGAAGACCAAGGAAGCATATTCTGCAACCATCGTGTACGAGAATGCAGAAGCAAAGACAGTTGGATCCATTCCGGTACGGGGACCGTCTATGGCAGCTGTCAATACTGCAGTGACTCAGATCACCGGGAATGCTTCGATCACCACTGGGATGGGCACCGGTGTGTCAGCATCCCGTGATTCATCAGAAGACTCCTTCAGTTGCACAATCAAGGCACATCACAGCAACGGGGAACTCTACTCTGTGACATTCAAGAGGGACAGTGTCACCATCTCAAGTTACGAGAATGATGCTATCAGGACCGGTCTTGAGACCTGGGCTGATACGGTTGCCATCCTGGCATGATCTCTTCTTTTTTCATATCCGGGGGGAATATGAAAGGAGAATATTGTGCTTTAGCTCTGATCTGCCTTGTCATTTCAGGACTTGCAGGTGCTGATTATCTTGCAACGACTATCAGCACTGACGGATCTGTTATGCTTGCATCTGCTGGATCAGATGCGAATGGATCGTTTGCATCCAGGGTGATGGCATCAGACAGGGCAGAGGTTTACCGGTCAGTTTCTGAAAGTGATGAGACTGAGTCAGATCTCACCGTGATATCATCCGGTCCAATGCTGTTCAGTGATTTTGCTTCTGCGATCTGGAAGGGATCTAATCTGAACAAGGTCTGTACTCTGCTTACAGGTCAGGATGATCAGGATGAGGGAGAGGTTTCTGTTTATTCATCCGGCATCATCAGGAGAGGTGAGGTTGACACTGTTCGGCAGGTTGGTAGCGGGCTTTCCGGGCAGACATCAGTGAACGGGACCGGACTCATGGTTCTGGGATCGCAGAGTGAGAGTAATCGTTCTCTTGAGAACCGGGGGTTTGTCTCAGGGAATATGTCAGTTCAGGATCTTTTCAGGTACGGGGGGAGACTGTGATTGCTGAACTGGTGGCTGGTATCGGATCTGGTTTTGCTGTCCTGAACGGGGTAGCTGCATATCTTGTATACCGGCAGTATGTTTCACTTGCAGAGGTTTCACTTGAGTTTGCCGGGATCGTTGCAGAGTCTATTATTGAAGAGGATGGGGAGATCCGGGTTGATCCAATGGTCCTTGCCGGGGTTTCCATGGATCATCTGAGTCATGTGTCCGGGCTTGTGAAATGGATCCGGTGGTGATGGTGGGATAAAATTCCCATCGTTTTTTCGTAAATTCCGGGTGTTCTTTTCCAGAGATTGGATTGGGTGTGGGTGGGAAAGGGGTGGAGTAATTTGGTTTTTATAAATTCCTAAGTACCAGGGGGTCAAAGATGGTAAATCAGAGTGAAAAAACAAATATCTCCATCAGAAGGTATCACCCAGAGAATTCGGAAATCACCTGTATTACATGAAACCAGAGACGGGGGAATGGACCTGCTTAAGTCTTCATCCTGGCGAATAGCATCACAGGAACGTGAGGTTGTTTTTCCTTGATATAATTGATTTCATCGAGAATATGATAGAGAAATGGAAGATCATCTTTCATATCCAGATAACCTCACGGGAAATTGCAGGGAGAATATAAGATGAGACTCCATCGGTGGTAACTATCTCCACCGGACGAGTAAACAATGACTGAAGAAACTTTTCAAGATCGAGATATTTTTGGTATGAAACCGTAGCAGGGTCAAATTCAATAAGAATATCCAGGTCGCTGGTATGGTTGGCTTCATTTCGTACCACTGAGCCAAAGAGGCCAATTCTCTTGACACCGAACCGGTCTTTCACTCCGATGACCTCACGTTTGAGAACCAATAAGACCTCATCCCGTTCTGTCATACATACCTTGTTGTATATTTGAGATACCGTGCAATAATTGTTCTCCCGGTTTTTCGGAGAAATTGACCGGGAACCAACGGCAGGAATCTGATATGTAATAGATGGTAACTTCCGGATTTGAATACCTTCACTTGTTCCAATGGGATGGATACATCCCAGAAACTAATAATCCATCAGAACAATGGAGATGTTACACACCGAATTCTCCTGGATGGGTATATCCTATGATGAGATGATTATCCTGGTCTTCTCCATTACCGTAATTCCCTGACTGTTACACCCGAGTAAAAAGTTTGAGTCATAAGAAAAATGAACCTACGAAAAAACCAGGCTCTGAATAAGGGAACCCCCATCAATCATTGCCATCACCGGGGTTGAGTAAGAGGCAAGATAACTGGGCTAAATAATTACATTATTGACCCAAAAAACGTGAACCTTTAAGAAATTAAACCATGAATTCGAATTTATATCCGGCCTACTGAGAATAATTGAAGAGATATACCCGGGAGCAGTAAGATAAAAAGCAATATGAAAAAGATCCTTTGCAATAATCATAACCCATATTGAATAGTATCCAGCATTTTACCCACTGAAACTGACGAAGAACGTATTTTCACTATTTACATGAACACGATTCTCAGTTCCCTGGAATAAAAACAAAGGCCAAGTTAAATGTTTTTAACTTGTTTTTCCTGTGCCTGTAACACCTGATTTAAAAGAGCCAGAATAGCAGGCATAATTACAACTGCTCCAATAAGGGAGAATAACACTGCAATAATGGTTGTCAGTCCAAAGTTACTGATCAGTACAAACGATGAGAGCAATAATGCTGAGAACCCAAAGAAGGTAGCAAGTCCTGAAACAAGTATTGAAGATCCTATCTTTCTGACACTTTCAGTAATAGCATAAATAGCATCACCGGTCTTTTCTCTTTCTTCTAAAAATCGCTCCATTACCAGTATAGTGTACTCAGCACCAACCCCAATAGTCATCGATCCAAGGCAGGCTGTCATTGGCGTATATGATATTCCAAGAATATCCAGTGCAACAGCATTCCATCCAACAATACACACGATCGGAACGATAGGTGTAATTGCGTTGACATTTCGATACACTAATATCAGGAACACAAGCACCAGAAGGAATCCCCAGAGGGTCATCTTGTCCTTGCTTTCAGTAAGATCCTGAATGAGACTGGTATACATATCATAATTACCAGTAATTGTTGCAGTTATTCCCGGGGGAGGATAATTCAATGCAATATCCCGGGAGATCTGCTCTTTAAGGACCCCTTTCTGACTAGTTTCAAGTTTTTTAGGATATAACTGGATTTGAGCCTCCTGATTTCCACAAACCAGTTCATCCTTGATGTCATCTGGAATTTTCTCCATGATGGCTGATATCTCCTCTTCAGAATCAGGAAGTACACCATTATTATATTCTGCCAGATAATCTGCAATACTGACTCCTGATGTGATCCAGGGTCGTTTTTTCAATTGATTATCAGTAAACTCCTTCATCCATCTGATGGTATCAGGGGAGGTGACTTGAGATCCTCGTACAAGGATCGGTATCGGTTCGGTTGATCCCACATTTCTCGTAACCTTATCGAGCATGAGTTTGGCAGGCATATCAGGAGGAACAAATGCTTTTTCATCGGTATCAACCGGAAGGGTCTTGTCAATCTGAATACCTGCAACAGCAAGAAAAGCCGCAATGAGCAATACCGGTACCGGGTTTCTTGCGATTTTTCCAGCTACTGAAGACAGAATCAGATCAGTTCTCCTTGGTTTAGTTGATACAGATTCTTTGGGTGAATACTGGAGGTAAAGGGCGAGCAGTGGTATTCCGATTAATGATGTGAGATAACACGTCGCAACTCCAATAATACTAACCAGTCCAAAGGATCGGATCATCGGGACCGGGGAGATAAACATAGCCACAAATCCCATCGATGTAGCAAGCATTGCATACATGACAGCTGGCCCGGATCTGACGATGGTGGTTCTGATAGCGCTTGAAAGAGAAGATAATCTGGATTCTTCATCCAGCCGTGCCTGGAATTGAATTGCATAATCAATACCTAGACCAATCAGAACAGGGAATGCAGCGATAACTGCCATGTTTATCTTGATATGCAATAATCCCATTATTCCGAAGGTTATCAATAATCCGATTGCAACCATGATAACCGGGAGAAACCGGTACCGCACGTAGGAAAATAATCCGGCCATGAGCAATACCATCAGGATAAGGGCTGCAAGAATGAGTGTTGTCATGGACTGGCTCAGTTCATTCTCCATCTCCTCATCAAATACTGATTCTCCGGTTAATGTTACGGTAATCCCCGGGGGTATAGCGGTATGTTGTAAGAATGAACGGATATCTGCTGCAGTCTCCTTTCCTTTACTCACAGATATACCATTATCCAGTTTGATCATCACCATGGTGATCAAATTTGAAGGAGTATACATAGTGTAGACATTACCCGGAATACCTGCTTTCACCTCCTGTAATTCACCCTCGCTTTGAGGAATCACCCCACCATTGCGTTCCTTAATGAGATCAGTAATCGCTGACACACTCGAAACGTGATGCAGGTTTATAATTGACTCTTTTAGGGAATCGATATAATTCAGGGTCTCTACACCAGAGGAATCCCCTGATTCTATCAAAAGGACCAGAGTACGTTTATCAAACTGTTCAGTATAATGATCATAAATGATTCCTTTCGGTGTACTTTTATCAAGATACGTGTTAGAACCGGTCTCCATGGTAAGGAGAGTCATTCCCACTAAAGAGAGAAGAATAACAGAAAGAAAGAATGCAGATACCACACGCTGATGATTCAGAATGCAGTTCGCTAGTCTGTAAAAAAGAAAACTCATAGAAATCCCCTACAATCAGGAACGATTTCCCAGAACTTTCCTAAAAAACAGGAAATATCCACAGCCAAGAATACCTACGACTATCAGTGAGAGAATATATGCATTTGAAGCAAGAACTGCAAAGATATCAGTTTGAGCAACAGTAATCGGCACTTTTATAGTATCAGAGATGTGGGTTTTATTCAGAGCATCCCGATACCGGATTTCAGAATCAAGAGCATATTTCTTCTCTACAGCATTATCAGAGGAGGTTATCTCAAACCTGGCATGGCCTACATCACCGGGATGTAGATCTCCAAGGTACGCACGGTCATCATTACTGGTAAAAGGATCGACAGCACTTAACCGTACCTCGGCACTATACAATGATGTAGCACCAGTATTGCGGTAATGTATGTCAATTGTTTTTGTACTCCCGGGACCAATCACAGGTACCGGACTTGTTATTGAGAAGCCTGTTTTTTCTCCGATGGGAACACCAATCCGTTTACCTTCTGTTTCAAGATTATCCCCATCGCTATTCTTGTAATTTACACGAATTTCGAGTGGATACTCCTGGACCCCGGCATCCCGTGAAACTGAAATTTTGAATTTGACATCAGCAACTGACCCAGGTGAAAATGTCCCAATATAGACGGTACTGTCAATAGGTATTATTGGGGAATCCCCACTTCGATTAATCAGGGCAATAGCTTCCTGCCCAGTATCACGTCCGGTATTCTTAAGACTCACATTAATATACCCAGATCCGCCTGCACTGATCGTATCTGGTGTCACCTTAATTACAGCAAGATTAATTGCTGATTTTACCTCGAATGGTATGTTTACCGTGAGATCCTTCTTGTTATACCGATAACTGATGCTGTCAGTTCCTTGTTGTTCTGCTTCTGCGAGATAGGTATACGACAGATGTAAGGGCAGCATGTATTTTCCGGCTGGAGCGTCATCCTTCACCCTGATCTGGAACACTACCTTTTTGGATTCAGAGCCGGTGATATCTCCAATCATCTGCTCATCAGATTTAATGAGAACCGGAGCATTTCCCTCCTGAAGCGAAGCAGATATCATTTTTGCAGTACTTGGTTGATCTTCCCTGTCCACGATATCAGACTGAACAATTTTTAGGGTGTTTAATCCGCTGTTCTGAATGGACAATTCTAATGGAACAGATGTACCTGGAGTAAATTCATTACTCCCGGTGATACTGACAGAAATATTTGGAGCTCCTGAGAGGAACTTGGTACCTGCACTAACCGGCAGTATTACAGTTCCAAGAATTAGTAATAATACCAGGATTATGCTAATTCTTTTTTTTGAGGGCCTTTTTGTATGCATCATTATTCATGATCCTCTGTGTAATCAATAGTTACCATAACTAATATAAAAAGTATCTGAGTATTTGTACAAATACGTGTAGAAATAACTGAAACATTATATGAACATTTGTTTGCAAATATCAAGCAAATTTATTTCAGTTGGGTAAACCATCCTTTATCTATGCAAAAGATAGCCGGGAATCTCACTCTAATAAAAGATATCCTCCGCCAAAACCCCAAAGGGATGAGTATCACGGATATTGCAGAAAAAGTCGGGATGAACAAGCATAAAGTAGGACGTTACCTGGATATACTCCACGCATCCGGACATATTGATCTTCGGACCTTTGGTATGGCAAAAGTATATACCCCATCATCCCGGATTCCTCTCTCTGCCTTACTCAGTTACACAACCGATCTGGTGATGGTTGTAAATGAAGAATTTCAGATACTTCAGGCAAATGATCCGATGATACAACTCATCAATCTTGACCGGGACCAGATTATTCATCACGATTTACGCTATATTGCTCTACCTGATCCATCTGTCCTTGCATTCCTCAATGAACTTGCCAATCAGATCCATACTCCTGATAAAATAAACGAAATTCGTCTCTTTTCAAATCCACAACGAATTTTCCATATCAGAATTGTCCCAACTACTTTTGAAGATGGTTCGGGTGGGAATACTGTAATCCTTGAGGATATTACTACCGAACGGGAAGCAATTGAAGAAATTCATAGAAGCAGGGAATTTTTTAGGGAGATGATCTCAAATTTGTCTGACGGTCTCATGGTAGCCAGTGAGACAGAAATTTTTTACGTCAATAACCGTCTCGTTGAGATTCTGGGATATAGTAAAGAGGAGATTGCAACACTTGAACCTGAAGATATTGCCCATCCTGATGAGAAAAAGAAGGTAAGAGAGATGGTGGAGAGGATGTTAAGAACGCCATCATCACTCCATGAGATACAATATTGGGCATATAAAAAAAATGGAGATCCGGTCTTTCTTAATGCACGGATGTCTGCAGTTCCCTATGGTGATTCACTCAGGTTTTATGTGCTCGTTTCTGACATGTCCGAACGTCGTAAAAAGGAGGAGCAGGAATATCTTCAGACTGAAATCATAAAACGTGCAGTAGAGCAGATGCCGCGTCCCATCTATTGTTATCGTATGGATGGGGAAATTTTTCTTATTAATCAGGCGTTTTGCCAGTTATTCGGCATACTGGATGAGCAGGCTGCGATCGGTAAGAACATACATGAGGTCATTGCTCCTCATAACCTTTCATCATTTACGAATAGAGATAAGGATCTGATATCACAGGAGCGGTACATCACCAATATACTTGAAATTGAACAGCCGGATGGGACTCTCATCAGATATTCGGTAGAAAAGTCTCCTATCACCATAAAAAATGCAAAATGCACCTATATATTTGGTGTTATTATGACTGATTCCCCAATTACTGATAATCCTCAAACATGAGAGTAATCCATTCCATATCAATTCCCGATTCCTACGGTGCATCGCGTTGTTAACAATTTGAACTAGTATATGCAATCAAGAGTTTAAACCGGATTAAACCATATCTGTAAAAGTTTCTTCAATTTCCCCTCAGATAACGTAAAGAAATGATCTGGTAATGACTCTTCAGATCCAGTTGTTCCAGGACCAATATCTTCGCCCCTCCAGGTAAGATAATCATACCCTTTTCCTACGAAAAAGCAAATGTATCGTTCGTTTCATAGATCCTGATATTTGTAAAGATTAAACCAGGACATAGTGGAATCTCTACTGAATTTATCAGAGAAGAGAACTGGGTTATCCGGGGGGACCAGGTGGTATATACGAAATATCAGCAGAGACCCTAACCCCAAATACCAATACATTTCCAAAAAGGCACAACTTCCATTGAACCGTATCGATTAAGAACAACCCTGGAAAAAAACAAAATCTGTGATCTGCTCTTCAAATAACTGACCACTAATGAATATGGATTAATTGCCTTATAGTTAGACATCTAACTATTTATTTTCCAACTTCCCACTTTCATATGGAGAACAACACCTTGCCAACCAAAGATCACTCGATAACCATAGAACCAGTTTCGATAAAAAATTTTAACAATTCTATCCCGGCCCTTGTATTACAGCCAGAACACCCTCGTGGAGTTGCTGCAGTTTTTCATTCGTACGGAGGAAGCAAAGAAGAAATGCTCGGGTTAGGATACAGAGTTGCAGAAAATAATCTGATTGCCTGTATTGTTGATTTCCGGGGCCATGGACAAAACAAAACCCCGTTAAACACCGGCATTTCTGAAGATGTTGATAGCGTAATATCATATTGCCGGGGTTTTGGAAAGGTAACTACGATAGGACATTCACTTGGAGGCAGACTGGCTCTTTTGAGTGATGCAGATTACAAAATCGGAATTTCACCTTCACTTGATAAAAAATACAGTGAGAACACCCGGAATCTACTCAATGCCATGAGGAGCTATAGGGTTTGCCCCCGGGATATTGATATCTTATTCGAAATTCAGGATACACTTCCGACATGGAATCCAGAATCTAATTCCAAGGATTCGCTCCTCATCTATGGAGAACGTGATGTGGAAGAGATCATAAAAGGATGCTTTACATTGCAGGAACAAGGAGTCAAAACATTCAAAATCCCTTCAGCATTGCATCCAGATATTTTCCTCCTGGAAGAGACATTCTCGATCATCAGTCGTCAGATCAACGAATGGTATAACGATAATGAATAAAAATATGCACGAAAGTGGATATTAACCATTCTTTAACTCACATTGTAGTTGCTTACGGCTCCAAGATGGTCTGCTCTTTTTTTACAGGCATTGGAGTTGACACTACCGCAAGAGAAGCATTTCAACACGGATATCACCAGATCTTTGTGGAAGATGCGATGACAGCCGTAACTGAAGCAGAACACCAGTATGTATGCACGTCCATATTTCCTAAAATCGGACAGATTCGAACAACAGAAGAAGTTATGAAACAACTGACTCAACCTTAAACGGTACATCTCTTTTTTTTAAGATACTCAGGAAAGATCCAATGAACCGGAGACGGGTAGTGCATATTGAAAGATGATCTTCTCTTTGCATGAATATGAAAAAAAGGGATTCTTCGGATTACCGGTAATATAGAGGGGAATTCTGGTCATAGGTATTGTAACCTCCATATTGCATCAGGGTTATGCCATTCTGGTTGGTATTGAAGTTGTTATGATATCCCGGACCGTAATAGTTGTTATATCCATCTGAGTAATGTCCGTTATTATAATTCCGATTGTCGAAATTATTGAAGATAATACCCTGACGGACAAATCCCGGATTAACATGCCTCATGGCATAATTATAGTCATCATATCGCCCCTGATACTGATACACATAGGCCAGATTTGACCATCCCTCATCATAGCCACTATTAATGGAGATTGCACGTCGAAATGCGTCCTGCGCTTGAGAATACTGATTATTAGCCTGATACGCAATACCCAGATTGTTCCATGCTATAACCAGACTTGGATCGATAGCAACCGCATTCAAAAATGCGTTAATCGCAGCTGTGTAATCACCCTGATTATAATATGTTGTTCCCAGGTTATTCCAATTATATGCAGACATATCTGCATTACAAGGCCCAATGAAGAGGCACAGCATCAAAATTAAAACAGTTCCGGATAAAAGTCCAATATGAAAATTTTTACCACATAAGAAAAGATTCCCCGATCTCATATGTTTCATATTTCCTGTAAGAAGAAATACATTTTGATCTTCTTTTGATCATGAGGGCAAGGATAATTTCAGCTGAGCATCCTTGATTCTGGGGATATTACAATAAATGGATACTTTGCCGGCGATTACCTGTCAAAAGATAACTAGCTGGATACAATCCCTGCACTATTTGGAAAAAATGAAATTAATGAGATATTAATTTGGCCATAATACCACTTTGGGAACGTAACTGAATACTCCCTGACGTACCTGAACATATCCGGTCCAGTCATGGTATCCGTCTTTAGTAACATGAACCTGCCTTATCCCTGCCGGTACCCCAACGGATTGAAGAGGGGTTACTCCCAGGTATGCTCCATCAACATACACCAGTGCATCTGATGGAGTAGAGGATATCCAGATCATACCATTCGGTCCTGAAACTCTTCCTCCATTTGTTACAATGAAACCAGGTTTTCGAATGATGTCTGATCTTCCAGTTGAATCAGTTACCTCTAATGTCACGGTATATCTGCCAATCCCGCTGTATGTATGAACCGGATTTTGCTCGTGAGAGACTGACCCGTCACCAAAATTCCAGTTCCAATGGGTTGGTTGTCCAGAACTGGTATCAGTGAATAAAACAGAGAGCGGAGGAACTCCCTGGGTGACATTTCCATCAAAACCGGCGGTTAGTGGATGACTCCACACTGCCAGCGGGAGATAATCGGTCTGGCCGGGAGCAAGAGTGAATGAACCAGTACAAATACCATCTCCCCGATCTGCATGTGTCTGGGAGAAACCGGTGCTATTCGGAGTTGCCCAGAAGTTTCCACCAAGGTTGGGTCCCCCTACAATGTTGGTTCCTGATGTGAGCGAGATGTTCCAGATGTTATTCTGGCTATACTGATCAATGAGAACGTTGGCCGAGTTATTGAAAATATTATTATACAGTATTGTATTTGTGATTGTATTTGCAATCAAACCAGACTGCTGGTTTTCTGAAATCGTATTCCCCGAAATGTTACCTATCGTTACATTCCGCAAAAAGAGACCATCGTAATTATGGGTGATTCTTGAATTTTTAACTGAAAAATCGAACGTATTCTGGATAGCAATTCCTGCTTTATCAAAATAACTCCATTCTGATGAAAGCAGTCCGTTTTTGGTTACCAAAACGTCATCAAGGATAACATGGGAAGAGTTGCTAATTCCAATCCCAAAATCACTCGTATTTGAGACAGAACTCTTTTTTATATCAACCTTATCACAACCCGATGCCATAATCCCGGGAATCGGATATGGATAGAGATCTGATCGTGCATCTTTTACCGATGAACCGGTAATTGTGATTGGAGTTGAGTTATAGATCCATAACCCACTGAGTGTTGGGTTTTTTATTGAAATATTGGAGAAAGAAAGGTTCACTCCATCCTGAATATCTGTCCCATCCCAATTTCCTATAAATGATGAGTTTGAAAAAGACCCATTCTGAACAGAGAGAGCAACCATACCATACATGGAACGTGCATCTGAAATGTTCTCTATATGAATCTGATTATCCCAAACAAACTGGTATCCGATATAGGAATTGTTTACGCTGATATTCTGTACTGTAACATTTCTGCAATTTGCGATGATGATCATCGCTGGTTCTGTATCGGTCTGGACAGTAAAATCAGACTGGTTTGAATAGTATACGATTGGCTTACCATCTACCAGGTTTGATCTGTCAATATGATGGAGGAAGTGTGGCAATGTATATCCCTGGATATCAAAGCAGATCGTGGTATTATACACCTGATTATTCTGAACAGTGTAATTCGTCCCTAAAATTTTAATACCACTTCTCTGATTCTGAACGACATTTCCAATGATCTGGTTATTATCACCTGATGCCTGAATTCCAACCCTGCCACCGGTATGAGTGGTATTATAGATTGCTCCTGAGAGTGCCGCGTAAACAATTCCTCTCCAGCTCTGGTTTGTTCTGAAATTTTGTATTACAACCCCCTGGTATGTAGAATTACTATCGGATTGAACAACAACTCCTTTTGTTTCTGAAAGATCATTTCCAAAAAAAGTATGCCCGTTTCCATCAAGGATGACATTTGAAGAGACAATTGTAACTCCCGTTTCAGAAGTATTCAAAGCAGTGTAATCATTTGAGATGCGATAATATCCAGGACAGGTAATTGTCGCAGGCATACTGATATCCATCCATGATCCTGGTGAGGATGAACAGACATCCGGGACATTTTCCATACTTGAAAGAGCAGACGGATTTGTTTCAACATCAGGTTCAGAAGAACCCTGATTCACGTACTTGTTATTATTGGCTAAAACCTTGGTATACAGATCGTGTCCAGAGGTACTATCCATTCGGTCAGCAGATACAGCTAACCCCCCACATCCGAAAAGGATGAAAATCAGGAGTATTATCCAGATATTCCTTTGCATATGAACCCCACCACTGAGCAAAGTATTGCACAGGTATTGCCCAATATATATCAGATAGAATATAAATCTACGTGAATGTAAACAACCAGGGTGAACATCCGGGGTTCAATCATATAGGCTGAACAGTGAAAAAATTCCTCACTACAAAAAAAAGAAGATATTTTCCGATCTTTGGGTGATTACACCATCATTGGTTCGTCCGCGGGAATGGAGGAAATATCATGAGTCTAAGAACCGATGATATCCTTGAGATATACCGAATGCCAATAATTAGTGTGATAAGTATGGAATTATAGTTAAAACAGAAAATTTATCGAGCACACATACTTATTACCAGTATATATAAGTTTGAACGTGTATCCATTGAGCACCGTTGGTTTTCCTACCGGCCCTATTATTCACACATTTTCAAAATTCACTTAAACAAGGATATAAATGATCCTTTGTTTATTAGAGTTCTCTTATTGATCTTTTTTGAATGGTATGTTTCAATCTACTCTCAATGAACGGAACTATATGGTACTGAGTCAACCGAGTCTATTATTTAAATAAGAAGGTTTCAAAAATATCACAGAGATACAAGAATAACTATTTCCAAGGATATATTATTCACCGAAATGAATTAACAAATAATTAAAAATTATATAGTATACTGATAAACGTATTAAATGGAATTAAGAAATTATTTCCACTAGGATGTATATGAAGGCGCTTATATGGATTTAAGTAGAACTGAAAATGGCAAACGTATTTTGACATCAATCTTAACAATTTGTATTCTTTCTGTCTTTTGTGTGTGTTCTTACGCATCTCCAACAGAAAATACAAACCAGAGTGGCGGATTTTCAATAACAGATCTCTCAAATCGGGAAATATCTCTTCCGGGTCCTGTATCCCGCATTACATCACTAAACCCGACTCCCACATACATGGCATGGCGATTGGCTCCAGATAAGATGACGAGCATTGATATGGTCTCAAAAGCCCTGACATACATGTTGTCTCCTGAAGACCAGAAGAAAGTCTTAGCATTGCCAGTCACCGGGGTGTATTTCAAGGGTCTTAATAATGAGCAGATAATCTCTCTCAAACCAGATGTTGTTGTTACATTGACAAAGGACCCAAATATCGATAAGGAACAGGACACTTTCAACATTCCGGTTGCAGCAGTTGATAAAGATACACTGGATTCATTTGCTGACTCATACAGGTTTATGGGGAAACTGTTAGGAAATGAAAAGGAAGGAGATGAGTTAGGAGATTACTGGGATGATCTCATAAAAAAAGTCACCAGCCAGGTTTCTACAATTCCTGAAAGTAAAAAACTCAAAGTCTACTATGCCGGAGGTTCACCAGATAGTACTACCGGATCAAAAACTATCATATCCTCTGTAATCAGGGATGCTGGTGGAATAGTATACCCGGATGCTGTCACATTAACTGCAGATCCATCAGATGAGACAATAAAAGTCCCTGTTGAAGATGTGCTAAAGTGGAATCCAGATGTCATTATAACCCACAGTTCAAATCTCAGTTCACAAATAAAAACTGATTCAGCATGGAAAGACACCTCTGCAGTTAAGAATAACCGGGTTTATTCAATACCAAAGTACGCCATTCCAGATGGAATTACTGCTGCAATAGGGCTGGTCTGGGCTGCTGATACACTCTATCCTGAACAGACCCAGTTGGATTACAAGAAGGAAATTCGTGACTTCTATCAAAACTTCTTACAGGTATCAGACTTAACAGACGAACAGATATCACAGGAAAATTAGAACGTTCTATCAGAAATATGGGAGTTTTACTTCCCATTTTTCGTTTTTATTGTAGACAAATTAAGACCCTGTGCCTGGTTTTCTTCCCCATATGGTGAATACCATATCGCTGACATACATGGAATTATTCCGGTTGCGTTCTTCTATTAACCGTTGTTCAAGTGTCTCAATGTCAATCTCCTCTTCGGTAGCGACACCGTTTTGAATAATCCGGGGAAGCATGGCACGTATAATAGTTGCTGTGGGATATGAAGTTTGAGGAGTCTGGATGATGGCTTCAGCCCGTATATGTTCAACTATAAGTCCTGCCTGCTTTATTATTTTATCCAGGTTAAATCCGATGTGCAAATCAGCACCCTCACGCTTTATGGTCTCCGAAATCCACCTGTTCACTTCTTCCTGAAGTGGTAGTGGAGTAATCCTGCCCGGAACCATTGTTGCATCATGTTCAAGAAGAGCGACAATACCTCCTGGACGAAGCATGCCTGATATCTTTTTGATAGCCTCAACAGGATCCTGGAGATACATGATAACCCGTCTGGAGACAGCAGCATCAAAGAGATCCTGCATCGGAGTAAGCGACATGATATCACACACTGAAAATGAGATGTTTGAGATGCTGAGTTCGTTCACCCGATTTTGAGCAAATTCAATAGAAGGTGCATCATGGTCAATGCCGAGAACCATACCCGTTTCTCCAGTTAGTTTAGAAACCAACAGTGATACATCGCCCCTGCCACAACCGACATCAAGGACCTTCATTCCCGGACCTATACCGGCATCGACAAACATCCGGTTCAACATATCTTCAACAGAATCTGTCAGAGACGTAATCTGATTTGGTTTTGACATCATCTTCTGTATGATTTTGCCGGATTTATAGGTGATATAATCCGAGTAGTTTTTCAAAGGACCTTTGAGAAAAAAGATGTAATCATCAGAATAGGAGGATCATACCCTGATACACTCATAGAAATTTTTCAATACATTCCAGATTCTCTCCCGTAACCTGATTGCCCGCTGTTCTATAGTTTCTAATCCCGGAGTTGCTGTATCTGGTTCATATAGCGTCCGGTTGATCTCGATCTGAATCCAGGGAATGCTCTTCCGCCAGAAATGGGCATTTGAAATGAACCCACCTGAAAATGGTTTATTTAATGATACAGCGTTTTCAGAGGGGAATTCTTTTCTAAAACATTCGGCCAGCATGCGGATCCATTCTTGACTACATGTCACAAGTGTTCCTTCTCTCTCACGCCCATGACTGTCACCGTTATTTCCAAGACAGATCAGAGGACGACATTTCCCAGCATCTTTCTGGTTTTCAGATCCTACCGGGACCATTGAATGACAGTCAAATGCTATCTTGACAGGGAGCTCATCAAGGTATTCGTCAATTTTCTGATGATAGGGAAAATAATGGGAGAGGACCATGGTATGGATGAGATGCATGTCCGGTACTTCTCCGGATTTATAGATATCTCGGTTATCAAATGTTTTTGTCTTTATTACTCCATCAGGATCATGAAGAGGAACCGGAAGAGGAGGACGATTCAGATCCACGATCATCCGAGAGACTGGGGTGTCGATATATGCTGCAACACGGTTTTGAAACCCAAAAATAGTCCTGGTTAAGGGATCTGAATAAAATGCAAGGTCATCTTCAGTGAGGAGTAATCGTGACCTGACAGACTCAACAATTTCAGTACCACCATGGGGAACAGAGATCAGAAGCGGAAGATTGGTACTCATAGATATCTATAGATGAATATTGACGGGATCAGGGTTATATTGCATCGTGCAACTCTTATGAATGAATATATACGGAGGTTGTTGTCTGGTTGTAGAGACAGTGGATTTCAAAGAATACGACTACTATACAGCATTAAATGGACACAAACGTTCAGGTTTCCATCCAGCACTATCCATTAATGGTATAAGACTCTAAACATGATTCATTGTACCAAATAGAGTTAGATTACAACAATTAAAATAATAAGGACTATTCCAAACATTTCATTTATAGAATTTACTATTATTGCCAGTCAAATTACTAAAACCGGCATTATTGCTCATTGATCACAATGCAGGAACTCATGACTTGTACTGTAATACTAAAGACTCATCTTCCTTATTAGAATTATACACGTTGTTTGCATGTTTAGTCAGGAAGATTCTGACCTTTTCAGAATATAGGTATCCTTTATCCAATTGATCAATGAGTTTATCGATGTGAATTATCTGGTCCTGAAGGATCTTCCCATTCTTATCTCCAACCTCTTCAGCGATAAATTGCATGACAGTGAGGGGATTTCTGATCTGGTCATTTAAGGCTGCTAGTGTCTCAAGATTCTTATCAATCTGATTGAGTGCACTATTTAATTTCGCCTCTGCCTCTTTTCGTTCGGTAATATCACGACTCACTCCTATGATTTCAACAGCATTTCCATAGTCATCAGCAACAAGGGTCGTAACAGCTTCAGTAGGAACCGTTGATCCATCTTTACATCTCTGAAAAATCTCAGTAACCCAAACCCGGGCTGATTCGTCACCAGATTTAAATTGTGATAATCGAAGTGGTAATGTTGTATTTACAAAATCATATGATTCCTCAGTCAGCATTTCTTCAAAAGATTGATTTATAACCTCCTTATCAGTAAATCCTCTCATTTTAAAGACTGAAGGGCTCACGAACCTGAGTCTCTGCTCTGCGAGGCTATAGATCCAGATAACATCTGCAGAATTTTCAGATATCAACTTATACTGTGCATCTCTTTCATTGAGTGCAATCTCTGCTATTTTTTCATGGGTAACATCACGGTTGCTCGACCGCCATCCTAAATTCTCACCAGTGGAGAGAATTATTGGTTGACAGATATGGTGTATCCATTTCGTTGAACCGTTTCGATGAATAATCCGGACATATATCGAAAGCCGGGATGAGGATTTATACTTATTATCCAAATGCTCTTTCCACAGTTCCCGATCTTCAGGATGAACTATTTCTGAAAAAAAATCTTTTTTCTGATAAAACTCTTCAGCAGAATAACCGGTAAGCCAGATACTTGAAGGCCCGATATAGACATAGTTCCCTTGAGGATCCTCCCATATCTCCAAATCATATGTATAATCGGCAAGAATTCGAAGCTTTTCTTCGTTTTTCTTTAGATCAGAATAAGCCTTTGTTAGTTCACAATTGACATTTGAAAGATCTAGTACAGACTTATCACGCTCCTTTTCAGCGTGCTCTATGATTCGTCCAATCTGTCGCGAGAGCAGGGTAATAATTACTGTAACTACTCCGGTAGAACCAAGTGCGACAATTCCTGACAAAAAAACCGGATTGATTGAGGAGTGGGTGAGAAGAATTGAAAACACCAATCCTTCAATTAATACAAAGAGGAGTATTACTGGAAGAAACGTTCGTAAAAGAAGTGACTGAATTGAAGCTCCAAAAAATATCTCTGCAAAGATAGTATCTTCCTTTCTTGAGTAAAAAAGAGCAAACCCTCCAAAAAGAAAAGCAAGGCCGGTTGCAAAGGCTACCGGAACTTCTGTACCTCCATAGAAAAAGGGAGTATTATACAAGTAGCCGAAAGAAATAATCAGGCCTGTTATTGCAATAGGGATTGCCAACACTGCAGATATATCAAGAATGAATCTATGGCTGGATAAGCCAGTCAATAGTGAGATTGAGGTGAGAATAAAAATTATGGCAGTTACAGGAGAAGTCTTTGCCACAGGAAACCCTGCAACCATATCAGTATTATGAAAAAGTATTTCATTGATATCAGGAATAAAAAAGAATACTCCATGCGATAAACTGATGACACTCACTCCGAAAATAATAGACAAACCAGTGATGGATGCCCAGAATTTTGTTTGCTTAGATAAGGATGAAAATTGGAGAATGAGCACTATCGAAAATAGAAAAAAGAGTAGAGCAGTAAGAGGTGCCATCGGAACATAATCCGGACCAAAACTGATCACCTTCCATCGTCCGAAGATGTATGCAATAAGAGTAACAACTGAAATTATTATGATGACTATTGAAGAAAGGATGACCGGATTCAGGAGCGAAGTCCTCATATCAGATAAATTTATTTCACTCACTACATTATCTGACATAGAGACTAGTGCGACGTTGTAGGTATAAATACCTGATTAAGGTTCTTTTCTCAATAAATTCGCTACATTCACCTACACACCAACAAAGAAACCAGATTGGCCACCACTTTCATATTGAAATATTGATGTCCATCGGCACACGGGAGCATTTAAAAGTTAGTATAAGAACATATGTAAAGAACGAGTAAAGTTACAGAGATCTCTTTTTCCGGTCAATATGGTCCATTATGCTATGATAAGGGATATAAAATGATGCATCTGAAACATAAAAATAAAGATTACCGGCATAATGTCGGAATCTGTCTCTTCAACCAGAAGGGATTGGTGCTTGTCGCAGAGCGGCGGGACTTTAGAGGTTCATGGCAGATGCCCCAGGGGGGAGTTAAAGCCGGAGAAGAACCTGAAGATGCGGTTTTCAGGGAGATGAAAGAAGAGATCGGAACTGATAATGGTCGTATAATCTCAAAAATCCCGGGATATTTATGTTATGATTTCCTTGAACCCACACAATATAAGGGTCAGCAACAGGAGTGGTTTGCCCTGCTCTTTCTGGGGAAGGATGCAGAGATTAATGTTCTGAAAGAGCATAAAGGGAAAGAATCTGAATTTGTGAATTGGAGATGGGTACCACTGCAGGAAACTGTGGATTTGATAATTCCATTTAAAAAAGATGTGTATATGGTAGTCAGGGATGCATTTACTCCCATCAGCGAGGCATTATCACGTGGAGAGGATGTGCATGGAGTTACTCTAATATTATGAATACATCTATCCAATATCCTCGATATCATCAATAAGTTCTGATATCTCATCTTCGACTCCATATCCACAATTCTTGACATCAACCTGAGCCGTTATAAGCCGATCTTCGATCTCCAGTACATCAATTATTGCAGGGCATGACTTCAGAATAGTAAGCAAATCACTCATTGCAACACTGATTGATGAATATTTCGATTCTTCCATCCCTCCATATGTGCTGCAATATTTTACTATCTGCTCAATAAATACAAGTGTCAGATCAGCAGTGCCAATAGGATCCCCGGTCGCTTTTTTATAACCTGAAATGATCTTTTTAACCGGTGCAATCCTGGCTTTTCCAAAGCCTCGTTCAGGAAAGAACTCCTGCTTAATCTTCTTTACCCCATCCTCCAGAAGACCGGCATATGCTTCTTTACCGCCAACTTTTCCCTGCAGGAATACCTTGTTCTCCTTATTCAGAGCATACAGATCATGAATGAGAGAGATGAGAGCATCTGCATCAAATCCGGTTAATTGAGTTTTTATGTCTCGCCAGGATACTGTCATGGACCTACATATACAGTATGATCTCTCAAAGATTCAGGATATTGGATGTATAAATAAGGGAGAATGACACTGTAAAACGTTACCGATTCCCATTCAATAAATACTGATTAAAGGCCCTTGTGATAAAATATTTACCTCACTCCCGGGGATGTATAGTATGAACCACCTTTTCTTGTTCTGCTGTGTTGTGGTATTAGGTTTTGTTGCCAGCGGGTGTGCCCTGGCTGATAATGAGACTCCTCTGGTTGCTGGAAAGACTCTTGCTACCTTGTCAAATGACCAGCCAGAAATCAGTTTGCCATTGGACTCTGGAATCTTCATTGTGTCATTTCAGGCCCTTGAACCACAGACCATGAAGTTCAACCAGAATACGAAAGACAGTTGGTCAGAATCCACTGAGCTCAAGATCGTGAGTCCTTATAACGGTAGTATCGCTTTTGCGATCCCAAAACCAGGAGACTGTACAATTAACATCTCAAGTACAGGTTCTTGGACAGCTCAGGTAAACGAATATGACCTGGCAAGTCCGGTAAAGGCACCTGTGAACCTGTCTGGATCAGGCACTACAGTTACACAACCAATTACTTTGGAAAAAGGTGAATACTTCTTCCAGAGAGGAGAAACCGGAGAATCATCACCGTCATATTACCTCACCTCCTCAAACGGAAGTTATGTCATGGATGAGACCAACTCATATGTCTTACCAGGATTCAGCAGAATCTCTACCGAACCATTCAAGATCGTTACCATCACTGAATCTGGAACATATTTCTTAAGTGTCATGGATCTGGAAGAGAATCCCAAGGCATGGAATATGTCCATCTCTTCAGTACCACCAGCCCCGGTTATGGGACCCGGCCCGGTAATTCGCGAAACAGTATAAATCCGGAACCAGTTCTCCGGATCCTTTTTTATTCACATCGATAATAGGAGTGTCTGTAATTTTATATCGAATCTGACCAATTCATGATATTATTATCCCTAAAGAAGACATATCAGAGGCCTGTGTCGAGTATTCTTCTATTCTAATAACCGGGGTACATTTTGGGAGACAAATCTACCATACAACAATATGATCGATTCTCACGAATAACAGATAGTATACTTCTGATAAGCGTTCGTGCTTTACCGGTGAAAAATCATAATTTTTTCTAAAAAGGGTTTATGGGTGATGAGGGTTATGTATCACCTCATCTTCCAGATGCCTGACATCCCGAACAATCTCATCAATCAGGGCTAATATTGCAGGCATCACTGCAATAGCTCCAATCAATGAGAAGAACACCGCGATAATGGTAGTCAGACCAAAGTTACTGATGATAGGGAACGAAGAAAGAATCAGAGCTGAAAATCCAAAGAATGTTGCAAATCCTGAAACCAGGATAGCAGATCCGATTTTACGAACACTGTTCTTAATCGCTTCTATCACATTATCCGTTTTTTCACGCTCTTCCAGGTATCGTTCCATCACCAGGATAGTGTATTCAGCAGCCACTCCAATGGTCATCGAACCAAGACAAGCTGTCATTGGGTTGTAATCAAGACCAAGCAGATACATAGCTACTGCATTCCAGCCAACAATTGCAATAATCGGCACAATCGGGCTCAATGCATTAACGTTCCGGTATACAAGACCCAGGAATATTGCGACCAGAATAAATCCCAAATAGGTCATTGCTTCTTTACTGTCTACCAGATCATGAATGAGTGATGTAAATACATCAAAACTACCGGTAATTTCGCCTTCAATTCCCGGAGGTGGCGGGTACATAGCAAGGTCCCCGTACATCTGATCCTTTAAATCACTCTTCGTTGGAGTCTCCATCTTGTTTATGTAGAATTGGAGCACTGCTTCATTTCTTCCGTTCAGGTACTGTTTCTTAACCTCTTTTGGAATAGTATCCAGAACTGTATTCAACTCATTTTGCGTTTGTGGCATCGTACCGTTGTGATATGTAATTACATAATCAGCGATACTTACCGCATTATTCAGACGAGTAGAATGCAGCGTTAATTCTAGGTCTGTGAACTCCTTCATCCATTTAACGCTCTCAAGAGAGAGAACATCATCTCCAGAAATGACTAAGGGTGCTGGATCGGTGGATCCAACAGTTCTGGTAACTTTGTCAAGTGTAATCTTAGCTCCCATATCAGGAGGAACAAATGCATTCTGGTTTGTGTCAACTGGAATTTGTGAGTCCAGTTGAATACCGATAAAGGCTATGAGAAAGACCAGAAGCAATACCGGAACAGGATTTTTTGCTATTGCAACCGCAATTTTAGAGAGAGCATGATCGATACCATCAGTAAGTTTTGATTTTCCCGCCCCTTTTGCTTCGTATTGTATCAATAATGCTACCAGTGGAATTACAATGAGTGACGTGAGATAGCACACCATCACACCGATGATACTTACCAGACCAAACCCCTGGATCATTGGAACCGGAGAGATGAACATTGCAAGAAAACCCATGCATGTCGCCAACATGGCATACATGACTGCGGGTCCTGTCCTGGTAATTGTATTCTTGATAGCCGTGGGAAGTGGGTTTGTTCGTGCCTCTTCTTCAAGCCGCGAATGAAACTGGATAGCATAATCAATTCCAAGCCCTATCATCACTGGAAAAGCAGAGATGACAGCCATACTCAAATTTATACCAGTTAGGCCCACAACTCCGAAGGTAAGAATTAGGCCAATCGCGACGATGAGAACCGGAAGAAACCGGTGACTGACATAGGAAAAGAGTAATCCCATCACGATAACCATCAGAACAAGAGCGGCCAGGATTAGTGTGATCATGGATTTTCCCATCTCACTCTTCATCTGCATACTAAATGCCGCATCTCCGGTAAGCTTAATAGAAAGACCCGGAGGAATATTCGTGCTGTCGATAAAGGAAAGGATATTGTTCATCGCAGATTCTTTCTTTTTATCGGTAAGTCCGGGCTCAAGAGTCACCATCGCCAGACTGAGAAGATTTGAGGGCACATACCGCTTTAGAATCGATGGAGAGATCTTTGTTTTTACTTCTGCCACCTCTGCAGAAGACTGGGGAATTGTCCCATTGTTTACCTGTTTGATAACATCAGTAATACTGGCAGTTCCTGAAACATGCTGTAGTTTCTGAATTGGCCCCATTACTGAATCGATATACGTTAATACCTCTGGACTTGTAGGATCATTACATTCGAAGAGAAGAACCAGTGTATTTTGTTGAAAAATATCGGTATAATGACCTAAAATTATCCCTCTATCTGATTTTTTATCCAGATATGTATCATTTCCCGTCTCCATGGTAATCATGGTCATGCCTACGAGCGAGATAAGCATAAGAACCACAATAATTCTGGAAAGTAATTTTGGCCGTTTAATGATAAGATCAGCTAAACGGGAAAAAAGTGAGACCATATGGAACACATCCGACTAAGAATCTGAAGATTGGGTTCTCTTCCGCTGGCTATAGAGATAGTATCCGGCTCCGATGATAATCACAAGAAGAACGGCAACAATTATCGGATTTGAAACAAGTGCTGCAACTCC
Source organism: Methanospirillum lacunae (assembly GCF_003173355.1). Lineage (NCBI taxonomy): Archaea > Methanobacteriati > Methanobacteriota > Methanomicrobia > Methanomicrobiales > Methanospirillaceae > Methanospirillum > Methanospirillum lacunae. The sequence continues at coordinate 91,612 of NZ_QGMY01000006.1, forward strand.
TCCAGATGGTACAACAGCTACCGGTACCTTCACGGTATCTGAGATCTGACTATTATCAAGGGCATCCCGGTATCTAACTTCAGAATCAAGCCCATAGGTCTTTTTAGTTGCATCAGCAGCAGTACTGATGACAAATTTAACGGTTCCTGTTTCCCCAGGTTTCAGATCACCAAGATAGGCCAGATCATCGTTACTGGTAAATGGATCAACAGCACTGATTCGTGCCTCGGCACTATATGCGGTTGCTTCCCCATCGTTACGATAGGTTACTTCAATAGTTCCTTTCTTTCCGGGTGTTGTTTCTCCCGGAGGACTGGTTATAGTAAACGTAATCTTTGCCCCTACAGGAATCCCGAAGTCTTCTACCGGAGTCTCAAGTGTTTCACCGTCTGCGTTCTCATATGAGACAAGAACCGAGAGCGGATAATCCTGTGGTTCTCCATCTCTGGATACCGAGACTTTGAACTTGGTATCAACCACCTGACCAGGATTGAAGTCACCAATGTACACTGTGCTGTCTACGGGGACTACCGGAGAGTTCCCATTACGGATCAGTTTGGCAATTGCTTTCTTTCCTGTATCAACACCACTGTTTTTGAGTTTCAGCGTGACATACCCTGAACTTCCAGCATTGATGTCATCCGGAGTAACTGAGAGTACATCCAGATTAATGGCTGATTTCACCACGAATGGCAGTTCAATCTGAAGATCTTTCTTCACGTACCGGTACACAAGATTATCTGTACCATCCTGATCTGCATCTGCCAGGTATGTGTAATCAATTATGAGCGGAAGTTGGTACGTTCCGGCTTTTGCATCGTCCTTTACCCGAATATCAAAGGTTACCAGACTGTTGTTGGATGCTTTTACATCACCAATCATTTGAGGATCAGACTTGATGAGCACCGGAGCGTCATCTTCACCAAGAGTAACTTTAACCATTTTGGCAGTACTCGGTACATCATCCCGATCTATAATTCCTGATTGAACCATTTTAATCGTGTTGAGCCCGGTATTTTGAATAATAACCTTCATCTGCACGGTGGTTCCGGGTGTAAACTCATTGCTTCCGGATATACTTGCAGTCAGATTCGGCGATCCTGACATATACTTAGTTCCTGCAAGAGCCGGAGTAGTAATACAGGTTGTTAAAACCAGTACGGCCATTCCTAACAGCCACATATACTCAGATATAGGGAGATGTTTTCTGACACTTTCGCCCATTTTAGGTTTTAATTGCATGGGCTTCGCTAAACATACTGTGAAATTTTCCTTCATAATATCTCTCGATTAAAAATCTGGAAAAATAATACATATCTAGGGCAGGTATTATCTCCTGATTCTCTCTCCCGGTCATGATCTGTTGGATGATGAGAGGGTGTCAGACCGGGGAAGAGAGCGTAGACGATTATGAGAAGATTTTCGAGACGGTATTGTTATTCCATCAGAGTTCGTGAGGTGCATTGAATGACTGCGTGGAGTTTTGGATACACGATTTATTCATTCAAAGAGACAGAAATCTATCTAACAAGATAAATCTGTTTCAGTATCGGTTTTTCTGGTGCTCTATATCCTCGCGAACATTCCTTTTCTACAATCTTTCCCTGTTTGTAAATGCCACTTTCAGAGAAGACTTGAGAGGTTGAGATGGAAAGGAGAATAACCAGGAGAATTCATGAGTGAATCAAAGTAAGGTATTTAATGAAGGTTCACTAGTTTGATTTGGATATCAGGTTTAAATCCCACTTTGATCTCGTAAGAGAGGTATAAAACCATTCTCTTGTCTACATGATATTCCAGATAACCTGGTTTTTCATCGTCTCGTTCATCATTTCGTACTACAATGAATTGTTTGTTCTCATACCAAATAATCATATCTATGTTACTATCATAAAAATTGCACATTTTTTATAGAGATCAAATTTTATAATCGATATTGACAGGAAATCTGATTTAAGCAAAATAGAAATTTAGTACTTTTTGCTGAAATCTTTAATAGTCTGTAGAGAAGATGCAAGGAGTTTAAGATCTTCAGGTTCGTATTTTTCTATATATTTTGCTAATTGTCCATGTATTTGAACCCTGAATTCACGCAATTTTGTTCGTCCTGTTTCTGTAATTTTTATATATATCACCCTGCGATCTGCAGGATCAAAATGGCGCTCAACATATCCTTCCGTGATCAAGGAATCAACGAGTGTAGTCATATGTTGTTTAGGTATGTACATTGCCTTTCCGAGGTTTGTCATACTCTCCATTGGTACCCGGGTAAGATAATGAAGCAAACGATACTGTGCACCTTGCTTCCCGGTTACATATGGGTAAATTATGTGACGTAATCGTTCAATTCCAATCTCAAATATATCTGTTAAAATTATAGAAACTTCATCTGCGAGTACATCAGCCATCTGATCTATTGTATAAATAAGTCAGGAAGATTGATAATCTATAGAGGTAGTTATACCATTTTTAGTTAGTAAGTGAATGTAAGTAACTTTGAGTTATAAAAAAAAAGAACCCCAATTATTGATTTTACTCGTGAATCACTTTCAAGGATAAATACCAATTCATCATCCAGATATCCTGGATTGATACTCTTGGCCTGATAACCACGCTCAAATTTTTAATGTTCCCATGGATAGCAGAGATTAGAATCTTGCAGATCTGCAATACCAGGCAGAATTCCACCTAAAAAAGTTATATCACTAAAGCCCAGTTCAGATCCTTATACAGGCATCAAATGCCCGGATTAGCAAAGTATCTTTCTCCACATCACCAAATGCCAAGAGATCGATAACAGTATCACCAAACATATACCCCACTCACCCTAACAGAAACCGGATCAAACGGAAATCAAGGTCTCTTCAGAATTCAGGGGTGTTATTTTTACCGATGTAAATGTTACCGAATAAACGTTCATGCGTTTCACGTTGAGGGATCAAATCTCGAGATCATGGGACTAATAACCCGGATCCATATTTAATTGCCTATTCAGGAAACGATATCAATGACTACAGGTGAACGACGTTGACTAAGAAATTAAATTTTGGATTTGTCCTCGGTCTTCCACATCAGATTTTACACCAAGCCATTAGTCATGATCATGGAAGATGGCGAATTAAGGTAAATATTACCAGACCTTTCAGATGGGTTGGATAGAATGGAAAAACTGACCGTCCCCCCATAAGTGGAAACACTATTCACATTAATGGGACCGGATTTGATCATAGGAGCGGAATCAGTGCATGGAATGGAAACCAGGTAAACATACAAGCCACTGATTCGTTGATCATCGGACAGGAATATGGAATAGAATGATCAGAAATTTGTCTCGATTTTTTTATTCGAAACACTCTAGAGGTACGGTTCTGACACTGACTAATGAACGTTATATGATTCATTCATGGTTAATTCAGGTTGATAAATCCTGATAACAGGATGTGCCAATATTACCAGGCAGGTGGATAATATCAACATATTTAAAAATACAAACGATAATCTATCGATATAAGTGAGTGAGAGATCATGAATTATGGAACATTGTTGAGTTTTCTGGTAATTTGTAGTTTATGCGTTGTATCACTGGCGATTGCCGAGAATAATACAGGAGGAGATAAGAATTCTACCTCCATATGGAATGGAACATGGTCCAACCCGGATTATTTGATGTATATCACACAAAACCAGTCAGGGATTGCTGGAGAATATGTGCCAACCGATTTAAATGAATTAGATCCGGGACGACTTGAGGGAAATGTTTCTGATGATGGGAAAACATTTTCAGGCATATGGATTGAAACAGGGTCAAATACCTACACTCTGTCAGATGATAAGTTGTCATTTACCATTTCAGGATTTGCTGACCCATATGGGTCCATGAGTAAACCTGCAGGGTATTCATACAATGCGACGAGAATCGGGGAAATAATCGATCCCAAGAATCCCTGGACTGGTAACTGGGTAACTGAGAAAAAATCCTATCATCTCACACAAAATGGAACTCAGTTATCTGGTGTGAATGAGCCTCTTACAAATGTAAATGATGAAGTCGGAAACCTGTCCGGAACTATTTCTGAAAATGGTACCGTATACACCGGGAACTGGACAGAGAAAGGGAGGTTTACTTTTGTCCTGGCAGATGACGGTTTATCGTATAATGCAACCATTACAAAGAACCTTGATCCAAATGCATTTGTTGAGCATATGGTATTTTCAAAGTAACCTTTTTTTGAGGAAAATGCTCCGCATTTTCATAAGATGGACCTGATGAGAAACATCATGTCATTTTGATAATATGTTATAACATATGATGAAATCAATGAATACAAGATTCTTTTTACTACTATTTTGTTTCCTCATTTCTATTCCATTGTGTATTGCTTCAGGATCTCAAATTGTTGGATCTGAACCGAAGGATAAATTGTCATGGTTTGCCAATGTTTCAGATCTGATTGTATATGGAAAAACATCAGACAATGAGATGAAATGGAGTGATATTGGGATAATAACTGTGAACTATTTATTTGTTCAAAAAATAATTACGCAGAATAATAGTTCAAACATCACCGAAGGTTCATCTATTCCTATATACATTGAAGGGGGCAAAGTTGACGATCCCGTTCAAGCTGCTGCACATTTTGGTATTTATGGACAAACGGCAGATTGGGAATGGGGTATTAATCCAAATACTACTCTCGTCTATTTCCTAAAGAAAAGCAATAATGGCATGTATCATCTATATTATTCTGAAACTGTAGATCCTGATTCCGAATATTTCAGAAGCAACCTGACTGAATTGAAAGTTCTCATCGGTGAGATCATACAGGGTCATCCGGTTCCTGAAAGAACATATAAACATGAATAATATTCAATCCCGGTGAAAAAATATTTCAAATCGCTCCATTATTCCTATGATTCTGGGGTTTATTATCATAGGGGGTGCGGTTCATCCGGTTGCCGCATACAACACAGATGTTTATCAGGATGGAGGTATTTTAACCGGAGAACCGGTTAAAACTCATCCAGGTTACAACCCTGAAACTCTTAAGCAAATGAACGAAACCAGGGATTTTTTTCTTGCGATAAGACAAAACAGGTCGAATCTCACCCATGAAGAACAAAAATATCTCCCAATATTCTTTATTTGACGTTGCTTCAAAAAACCTCTGAAAATTTGTCTGATTAATTTTTTGTTCAATTTCAGAGGTCTGATTATTTTAAACCTGCTACTTATCAGGAAGGGACGACAATAAAAAAAACTCCAGATATAGTTCTTTTAGAAATAATGGTGTATTCTGGGAATTCCACCCATATCCTCGATCCCTATATATATTAGGAATTTAGTAGGGATGAAGAGGAGAGGGGATTGGATGCCTGGGTGGAAGTTTCAAAGATTAAAGAAATCGCAAATCTATCTGAAGTGGCGATAATTCGCAGAGTAAGTCTTGGTTTATTTAATATAGATACAGTAGAAATCCAGAGGAATGCTACTCTCCACTTAAAAATAGTGTCCGACGTTAGTGTGATAAGGGCACAACAACGGCATAGAAAATTGCATATTTATCAGATGTAATTTCAATTTATCCCACTTCAGGCCCTCTCACGAATTCGGATCTAATAAATACTGAAGGAAACATTTTACTTCATTCCTAGGATGTGAGAGTCAAATAAGTTTTAATTGTAGCCTGATGAGATGTCAAAAAAAGCAATAGTTGTACAATATACCCTTGCAATCTGAATCAAATTCGAAAGATTAGTTTACCTTACCGACAATATCCAATTACATAAATTAAATTTAGAGTTAACCGTGAAAGATTACTGTTTGGTGATAGGAGAGAGGGCACCATAAATAAGAAAGCGTTCATGTGTTTTAATAGGGATTTTACTTCTTGTATTGAAACATCAACGAATTAATTCTTAATGGAACATATGAACCACATTCATGAGACCTATTGATTGTCGATTTGTTAGTAGTGGTACTATTTCGGATATTATGATCGGTTGACAGAAGGGAGGATGGAGATGAATTCAAAGATTATATGGGTAGTTTTTGGTGTTCTCATTAGTATGGCATGTTGTATTGTTATGGGTACTCAAACATTCGGGCCTGAACCACAAGATAATCTACCACGGATAGTTAATTATTCAGATTTAATTGTATATGGAACAACATCAGCAAATGAAGCAAAATGGAGTGATATAGGGATAATAACAACCAATTCGATATATGTTCAGGATATAATAAAGCAAAATTCCTCTTCAAACTTCACTGTGGGATCAGATATTCCAATTTATATCATCGGAGGTACGATTCATGATCCGGTCCAGGCAGCCGCACATGGAGGAGTAGGAAGAGTAAGAACAGATTGGGAGTGGGGGATCGATCAAAATAGTACTCTTGTATACTTTATTCAAATAGATGAGAAAGGGAAATATCACCTGATTTATTCTGAAAGTGTAGATCCTAATTCCGAATATTCTCGAAGCAATCTCACCGAATTGAAATCCCAAATCTCTGAAATACTACATGGTATTCCTGTTCCTGAGAGAACTCCAAACCCAACTCAAAAAATACCTAACAATAACTCCCTCTAATTCTCTTATCACCGATATTATGATCGATTGACAGTAGGTAGGATTGAGATGAATTCAAAGATTATATGGGAAGTTTTTGGTGTTCTCATTAGTATAGCATGTTGTATTGTTACGGGTACTCAAACATTCGGGCCTGAACCCATTGATAAATTACCATTGTATACAAACATTTCCGATCTAATAGTATATGGAAAAACATTTGAAACTGATACGAAATGGGTTGATGATAATATTCTTACCTTAAATGAAGTCAAGATCTATGATATCCTAAAACTAAATAGTACTTTAAACTTTACAATTGGTTCATCGGTTCCAATTTATGTTGAGCGCGGAAGAGTTAATGATCCCATTCAGGCAGCTGCACATAACGGCGTATATAGATCAGAAGCTGATTGGGAATTAGGTATCAAATCGAATACTACTCTCGTCTATTTTCTAATGAAAAATAATAATGGCATGTATCATCTTGTATATGTTGAAACTGTAGACCCTAATTCCGAATATTCCCGAAGCAACCTGACTGAATTAAAAACTCTCATCGGTGAGATCATGAAGGGTCTTCCCGTTCCTGAAAGAACATATAAACATGAATAATAGTCAAACCCGGTTGAAAATATTTTTAATCGCTCCATTATAGTTTTAATTTTGGTGTTTATTACAATATGAATAAAGATTTATCCAGTTGTCACATAGGATCCAGACATGGATCATGATGAAGTCTCTATTGCAGATATGTTATCTTTGTTATGGATACAATCAGAGAGAAACTAATTATGACTACTATTATTAGTGCAATTCTGGAAAAATTTGCTAATTTCATGAATTGTATCTATAATAAAATAATGTTTTATTCTGATGTATTAGTAATTTTGATTATAATTTTTGGAACGATTTCTATACCCGTCGCAGGAAACGAGAATCCATATAGTCTATGGATTTTTAAAGATGACGGAATAACATCTAATGCCACCATAACATCAGATTATTCATATCTTGGGTTTAATAAATCAATTTACAGTCCTTCAGAGATGAAATTTTCAACAGATTTGTTATACCTTCTTTCTCTAGGAAAAGATCCAAGGATAAATTCTGAAATGATCAATTCCACAATTCAAATATTAAGGAATGCTAGCGTATACAAATTGGCGGGTGAGACATTTGTCGAATCTGAAAAACTTGGAAATGGAACCACTGCGAAAACAGATATGGTTTATGTTACTATAGGAGTTGTTCCAGGAACATCTACTCATATTCTTGACCCTTATCTTTATCCTCCAATAAGAAGAGAGGAGGACTATATTGGTTTATTTAATAAATGGAATGGAAATGGCGTAGATGCCTGGGTTGAATTTTCAAAAATGAAAGAGATCGCCAATATTTCTGAAGTTATAGATATTCAGACTTTAACTACTGGATCTCCATAAAGAGGCCCATAAAAGTTGAAAAGTGATCTACTTCAACATATCTGATAATTAGAACTTTTTTATGTTTGTCACGACTGGGTGTGAAAGAATTAAAGACCGTTCAGCGGAATCGAACTCAATGGAAAGATAGCAACCCTTGCCATCAGTGGAAACACCATTCATATCAACGGGACCGGGACCGATTCAGGAATAGGATCTGACCGAAACAACGGAATCAGTGCATGGGGTGGAAGCCGGGTAAATGTTACTGCCACTTATTTACCGATCACCGGCCAGGGAGGAGCAATCATTATAGTATGTTGCAAAAAGAATTAGAATAATGGTTCTGAAAAAATCTTGGTTTGAGGGCACATTCACCTATAATCGGTAATGCACGATTATTGAAAAATGATTATTATAAAAGCAAATGCTGCATACTATAATGTATCCTGTCCCGGATGTACTCTCGGTCAAATAGTCAGCAACACTGCAGGTAAATCCGGTATCGTTGGTGGAGTAAACGGAATATTCCTGACCGGATAATTTATCCAGGGTTTGAGAGTAAATTCAAAGAAGAGTGATGATTAATAGGTTACTCATCCCGGAAAGACCTTGTCGAATAAAATAGCATCTAATGATACAGCTCATCAATTTACACAATAACCGAAGAAGATAGTGGATAGTTCAATTTAAGGGCTAATAAAAACCGGGTAATGAATCATAATATCCCAAATATGAGACTCAACATGTTCAATCAAATGAGTGATGGATTTAACCTGAACGCAATACCAAAAATAACTATACTTGTACAATATACTAGACAATCTGAATCAAATTCGAAAGATTAATTTACTGTACAGACAATAGCCAATTACTTAAATTGAAATTTTAAGTAAACTGGGAATGATTGTCACTTGATGATGGGAGAAGGGGTATTATGAAAAAAACGATTATGTGTTTTAATAAAGAGTTACCATTAAGGTTTAGATTTAAGAGGAATTTATGTCTTGAATTTTTTTTTATCTTAATTTTTATTTTATTTTGGATTTCATCAGTTTCAGCTATCCCTCTTGAAGAAAGAAATGGAAACGATTCAATTACGAATCGTGGAGAGCAAGTCTTAATGCCTATTTCACTAGATCCTGCTTTTGTTAAGGCTCTTACAGACCATAAAGGAACCATACCAGATCCTCAAGTATATGGACCATACAATCGATCTACTTTAAATATTTATTCAAATCCTCCATTAAGTTCTGTTGTACTAGATCCTGCTTTTATTAAAGCTCTTACAGATCATAAAGGCACTCTCCCCGATTCTCAAGTAAATCCGATTCATGATGTATCTGTATATGGATCAAATATACAATCATATGAATCCCAGTATGATTTACGGGATCAATTAAAAGTTTCACCAGTAAAAAACCAAAGTTATTGGCCAACATGTTGGGCCCATGCTGCATTAGCATCTCTTGAATCAACTTCTCTTCCATCAGAAGATTTTGACTTTTCTGAAAAGAATTTAGTAAATTGCGCTAATTTTAGTTTACCTGTTCCAGGAGGGGGTGGAAATGATAAAATGGCAGCAGCTTACCTGACGAGATGGGGTGGTCCAATAGATGAACAAACTGATCCATATCCCACTGGAAGTACTTGGGACAGAAATTCAATATCGAGTAACCCTGTTAAACATGTACAAGATGTTATTTATTTTCCTGGACGCACAAACGGGGAAAATTTTGATATAATAAAAGATGTTCTAAAAAATTTTGGGGCTGTTAGTTCCTCAATCTTTTGGGATGATAGTAATTATAATAGTTCATCATTTTCTTATTATCAACCATTAAATCAAAATGAAACTGTATTAACTGATGGATACCGTCATAGCATGACAATTATTGGGTGGGATGATAATTATCCTGCACAGAATTTTACGATTATACCCCCTGGTAATGGTGCCTGGATTGTAAAAAATTCTGAAGGAATATCATGGGGGGATCAGGGTTATTTAAGAGTTTCATATTATGACAAACACTTTGGATCATCAATCCCATTAGATGATAGTGGGAATTTAACCTCTGCCACTTATCTCGGCGAGAGTCCCTCAAATTACCAGAATATTTATCAATATGATCCACTTGGATTTACTGTGGCCAATTCAATTAGTGATGAAAATAATTCATCATATTATGCAAATATATTCACTGCATCATCTAATTGCGTAATAACAGGCGTAGGTTTCTATTCTGTAGACGTAAATATCCCCTATGAGATAAATATCTATAAAAATCCATTAAATAGTCCAATAAATGGAACTCTTGCTAGTACCTATAATGGCACAGAAAAATACATGGGTTATCATACAGTTCCAATAACACCAAATTCAAATAATACATTTAGATCAGGAGAGCTTTTTTCAGTTGTAATAAAAGTTTATCATAGATCAAATAACGCTGATATTCCCATTGAATGGCCTATTCCTAATTATAGCGAGAGGGCTACAGGAGGAGTCGGTCAGAGTTATTTTAGTAATGACGGAATAAATTGGGCAGATTTAAACCAACCAATTATTACTAATAGTAATGTATGTTTGAAAGCGTATACCTCTACACCCCTCACAATCACCAGCATTATCCCCAATACCGGAGAAAATACCGGTCCTGTTACCATTACCAACCTTTCAGGAACCAACTTTGTATCTAATACTAATGTTTTCCTCTCAAGAAATAGCCTGCCAATTATTAATGCAACAAATATATCAGTTCTATCTTCCACTACAATTACCTGCACCCTAAATATTACCGATGCCGAACCCGGAGCATGGAACGCCACTGTTCAAAATCCAGACGGCCAGAGCGACACACTTGAAAATGTGTTTGCTATCTCGCCATACAGTTGTCGGATCTCGCCCCACAGTACTTATTACAAAAACGGGATCCTCTATACCTATCCCGATTGTCCACCCATCATTTCATCTGTCTCCCCTACCACCGGCGTGAACACCGGATCAGTATCTATAACCAATCTTTCCGGAGAAAACTTCAACACCAGTGCAACCGTCAACCTGACCCGGACCGGACAACCAAACATAACCGCAACAAACGTGCAGGTTGTCTCTTCATCCCAGATCACCTGCACTCTTCCTCTCACCGGAAAAGCTGCCGGACAATGGAATATCATAGTTACAAATCCTGACGGTCAGTCAGGAATCCTTGCAAACGGATTCACCGTCACTGCTGCAAACCCCGGGAACACACCCTTTGTCATCGATCCTTCAGCGATGAACACCTTTGATGGCCAGTATCTCAAATCGCGGGGATACGGATGGTGTGACTTTGGAGGAGTCAATAACTCGTATTATAAGATCACCCTCGCCGGGACCACGCAATACCCGACAGAATTCCACCTCAAAAAGAGTTTCACCACCAAAGCCCAGTTCGGGATCTTAGTGCAGGCATCAAATGTCAGGATCAGTGGAGTGGATCTCTCCACAGCACCCAACGCTGACCAGAGACCGGTAAACAGCATCACCAATACATATGCCCCACTCACCCTGGCAGAAACCGGAGCAGCCGGGATCAAGGTCACTTCAGGATTCACCGGGGTCAAACTGGTCGATGTAAACGTAGTAGGGCAGAATGTTCCTGCAGTTCATGTCGATGGATCAAATCTCGATATCATCGGAACCAATAACCCGGATCCGTACCTGACAACGTATTCAGGAAGCGGCATAAATGACAACTGGGGAACGACCCTGACCGGAAAATTAAACTCAGGATACGGTCTTGGTCTCCTCCAACAGACAACATCACGAAGTTCGGCAGTTACGATTACCGGAGATGGCGGAGCAGGAGTGAATATATCCGGACCGTTCAGCGGAATCGAACTCAATGGAAAGACAGCAACCCTTGCCATCAGTGGAAACACCATTCGTATCAACGGAACTGGTACTGATTCAGGAACCGGTTCTGACCGGAACAGCGGAATCAGTGCATGGGGTGGAAGCCGGGTAAATGTAACTGCCACTGATTCATCGATCACCGGCCAGGAGTATGGAATATATGGTCAGGGAGGAGCAATCATCAATGTATCCTGTCCCGGATGCACGCTTGGTCCAATCGTCAGCAGCACTGCCGGAAGACCATACAGGGAACAAGTCCGCAGTGCAGGTAAATCCGGTATCGTTGGTGGAGTAAACGGAATATTCCTGACCGGAACAAGTAGTGCAGGATATGGAACAGTCAGCATCGCAAATACCACTGTGCAGGGAAATACCGGGTATGGAATAAACCTCAGCCAGGCTTCAGGATATAGCATAACTGTTACAAATCCGGCATCAGTCATCGGAGCTCTTGGCAAATTCGGAACCACGGATAGTTCGTCAAACCAGATCACCTCAGGAAATTCCGTAATTACAGCGACAGGCACAGGACCGTATCCGGTACATATCTCGCTTGATAGTATCCAGGGTCCGGATCCATTCAACCTGAAGATATTCAATGAATCTGGATCAGTTGTATATGACATCACCAACTGGAACCTGCTCCCGACAGGAGTGACATTCAATTCAACAGACCGTAACGTATGGTTCAACTCCTCAACCCTGGAGATCTACTCGGCAGAAAAATACGCCCATGCAGAATCAACACTTACCGTTACCGGGATAGAACCATCTGCAGGGTATTGTGGAAAGACCACCCGGATTGAAAACCTTTCAGGGACCTTCAATCTTCAGGCAACCAATACGAGCGTGATAATTACCCGTTCAGGGGTTACCATTCCGGTAACCGGTGTTTCTATTGAGACTGCTGGAAAGATCACTGGAAATCTTTCAGTACCGTCAGATGCACAGACTGGCCCCTGGCAGGTTGCAGTTTTCCAGGATGGGAAAGTTAGTGAGGGGAACGTCACCTTTACTCTATCCCGCGAGGTTTCCGCTCCGACAGTCACAACACTACAGGCAGAAAATGTATCCACCCGGTCTGCCCTTCTCGCAGGTAACCTGACCGGTACAGGCGGGGAAAACTGTTTGGTATTCTTCAGGTATGGAAAAACCCAGGAGAACCTTTCTGCATACACATCACCGGTTACACTCAATGAAACCGGAAACTTCAGTACTCTGGTCACCGGTCTTGATCCGGGAACAACCTGGTATTATCAAGCCTCGGCAAACAACTCAGCAGGAGCCGGACAGGGTGGAATTGTAACCTTCAGGACAGACTCTGTCTTCACTAATCCGGTGGTATACACAATACAGCCATCATCAGGAACCCAGGGAGAAGATATTGCAATTACAAACCTTTCAGGAATCTTCAACACCTCTGCACAAACTACCGGAATATATCTCTCACGGTCGGGCACCAATATCAGTGCATCCGATGTTACCATCAGATCCGCAGACAGTATCACCGGTAATTTCTCACTTCCGCCCCTGGTACAGACCGGCTCCTGGCAGATTATTGTTCAGCAGGATGGATGGCTAAGCAGCGAAAATGTAACATTTACCATAAATCCTGCGACGTATACTATCAACGCCTCCGCTTCTGCAGGAGGGACAATCAGCCCAGCAGGCGTAATCCAGGTATTGGCAGGATCGAACCAGACCTGTTCCATAAACCCGGGCCAGGGATATCATACATCCGGGGTTTTCATTGATAACACCAGTGCAGGAGTGCTCAACACATACACGTTCGCTAATGTGACATCTAATCATACCATTCATGCAGAATTTGCTGTAAATGGTGCAGTCAACTACACCATCAATGCCACTTCTTCATCTGGTGGAACTATCAGTCCATCCGGTTTGATCCCGGTACTTGCAGGATCCAATCTGACATGTACTATGAACCCTGATCAGGGATACCGGATATCAGACGTCTTTGTTGATAATGCAAGCATGGGACAGATCGCAACATACACATTCACAAACATATCCTCACAACATCAGATCCGGGCAGAATACACACAAACCCTTTCAAGTCCCGTAGTTTTGGGAGTTACACCATCATCTGCTCCCAGAAATAGTGTGGCTACACTCATCATTACCGGTGAGAATTTCTATGGAAATGAGCAGGTTGATCTTGTACGGAATGGAACCGGTAACCTTACCAGGATTGCAACACGTTCAGGGAACAACCTCCAGGTTACAGGGCTCGACCTGACAAATGCCCAGGTTGGATCATACGATATCTGGGTGACCAACCTCACAACCAGGATGTCCGGATGGAAAAAAGATGCTTTCTCTGTCACAACCAATGATCAGAGATTTTACACCATCACAACCCGGTCTGATCAATACGGATTTATCACCCCTCCCGGACCTTTCAGGGTCAGACCGGGATCTCAGGCAACCTTTGCCATGCATACTATCATGGGTGCTGATATTGAGAATGTTACTGTTGATGGAGTTCCGGTAGTTCTTGGAGCTCATAATGACTATACATTCAAAACCATATCTGCTGATCACACTCTCTATCTCCACACGAAATTTTCAGAAAAAAAAGTCCATGCTGACTTCACTGTAAACCAGACAACCGGTAAGACGCCAATGACTGCTCAATTTACTGATACATCGACCGGATCACCTTCACAATGGGTATGGCTCTTTGGTGATGCGAAAACATCAACACTTCAGAATCCTGCTCACACTTATAATTTGCCGGGGAAATATTCAGTACGGCTTACAGTAAGAAACTCAAGAAGCATTGATACCATTGAGAAAAACAGGATTATATCGGTGACCCGGGGAAGATATACAGGTTTTGAAACTGATAACAACGAAACTATTGAATAATTTTAATGAATTATTAAAAAAAATGATTATAATACATATTTTTTATCACCTCTCTTCCACAGGGTTTATCAAATTACTTAATACCTTGAGTTTATCACACTCATTTGATTTAATAAACAATTCAAATATACTCGGTAAATAACAGATTATCTTGTTGAAACAATTGAGAAAGAGCCCTGCAAATAGTCGGTAATATCTTGAAAAAATCAAGATATTGTTATTTTCCCATCGATATCTTTGGAAAAATGACATTGGGTATGAATATCTCTCATATTTCCATCCTTTCGAATAATTTTAAACTTTAATTCTGAAATTTTTCCTGGACAAAAAATATCCACGATCTCATTGATATATTGATTAACACTTCTCAAATCATCAGGGTGAACGAATTCTTTGAAATATTTCCATATAGCATATGATATCCCCCCTCCAATTCTGCCGTAGTTCCTAATAATGAATAGAAACGATCATTAAATAGAAAAGTGTGTTTCTGGGGATCTCCTTCCCAATAAGCCATTCTCCCTTGAATTAATATAACTTCGTAATGGATTCGATATTTTTTAAAGGACTTTCTCTCCGTGTTTACGTTCGATCTCTGCTGCTGCCTTTTCAGCAATAATCGTAAAAATTCTTTCATATAACGGAGATACAGATATTTTATGGCGAAATAATGCACACAAAATTCCAATAACCTCACCTTTGGAATTTTTCAAAGGAGTCCCCAGATAGCCCCTGATATTAAATAAATGCAATGTTCTGTCTTCTGGAAATAAATCTGCAACATTATCTGGATATATACAAAAACCTTTTGCAGTTACAATCTCACAGGGAGAACCTTTAAGAGTATACATATAATGCTCAACCATCTTTCCATCCAGAATCATTGACAATGCCTTGATATTTTTGTGGTTTTGTTGAATCTCTCCAATAATAATGCAGTCAGCCTTAAGGCATAATGAAATTGTTTCAGTGATCACATGAAGTACATTATCCTCCACTGTCCCAACCATACTTCGTATGAGAGTCTGGAGAATATTCTCAATCTCCTTCCGTTCAGTAATATCCAGAAATGCTCCTACTATCCCAGCAACTTCTCCATTCTCATCATGAAATACATCTTTATAATAAATAACAGGGTGGTCAATCTGTAATAAATCAGTAATCCGGGATTCATAGATCTGTTTTTCCCCTGTTCGAAGCAATTCCATATCTTTTTCTCTGTACAGACCTGCATATTCTTCAGACCAGATCTCTGATGATGATTTTCCAATATAGAAATCAGGAGTATGTCCTAGTAAATCTGCAAATGCATCATTGACCTTAAGATATCGTCCCTCTAGATCCTTGTAATAAAAGGGGATTGGTATTGCAGATATGATTGTCTGGAGAAACATCAGGGTATGATCAAGAGAGTGACGAGCATCTTCAGTCTCAAATAATGCCCTCTTTAATGAACTTATATCAGTAACGATACAATTATATCCGGAAATAATATGTTCCTGGTGAATAGCACGTATAGATATTCTCACATAAGCAACCCTGTCTTTACACATTAATCGAAATTCATGAGAACGACTTTCCATTTGAAGATTATTACAAAATAAATCCTTATAACGGTTATAATCGTCTGGATGAAGCAATTCATGAAATTTTTGCCCTCGTAACATATCAGGAGTATACCCATATAATCGGGTAACAGCAGGGCTAATATACGTAATATTTCCCTTCAGATCAAGAGACAGAATTAACTCATCAATATTTTCGACAAGATCCTTAAACATCTTACGACTATCACAGAGTTCTTCAGTTCGTTCTTTAACTTTTTGTTCTAATTCCTCATTAAACATCTTTAAAAGGTTTTCATTCTTTTTTCGTTCTGTAATTTGTCGTGAGGTAACAACAATACCGTCGACACCAGGAACTCCAATAAGGTTGACTCCTATCGTTTCCATATCGATAAAAGAACCATCTTTATGTTTAAACCTGAATTCTATTGGAGATACGAGTTTGAGTTTTTCAATCACTCTTTTAAAAATCTCTCGTACCCTTTTCCGATCATCCGGATGGACATATTCAAAAGAAGAATGACCACAAATCTCTTCAGGTAAATAACCTAGAATTAAATACGTAGATGGACTTGTATATACAATTTCTCCCTTATCATCAAGAATTCCAATAATATCAAAAGAATTCTGAATAATTGCCTTAAAACGTTCTTCACTTTCCTGAAGAGCTATTTCAGCCATTTTTCTTTTATTAATATTTCTGATAAAAAAACCGCAACAACCTATACCATTATTGAAAAGATAATTCGCCAGCACTTCTGCCGAAAAAAAGTTATTATTTTTATCCAATATGAGACATTCAAACAGATAACATCCATACAATTTCACCTCCTTCCAAATGCTATCCCATGATAATACCTCACACTTCTCCAGATTTTCTGAAAAGAAAATATTTAGAGAATTTCCTGGAATTATCCCCAAAGAATCCAGGGCTCCTTTATTTGATGAGATAATAATACCTTTTTCATCAGTCCAAATAATCAATTCACTTGAATAGTTTAATGAAATCTGTAATTTTTGAAGATCCTCTTCAACATGTTTTCGTCTTTCTATCTCTTCAAGGAGATCCTGGTTGATTTTCTGGTATTCATCTGTTGTTTTCTGAATAGTATTCCTGTAATGATCACACTTAATTTGAAGACGTTCCTCTAAATTTTTTAGTTCTGTAATATCTATACCATATGAATGAAGCTCATAAAGAACCCCATCTCTAAAAATACCTTGATTAACCCAACGAACTACTCTTATGTCACCGGAAAAAGTTAAAATTCGGTTTTCGATTTTTTTAATAGGATTTTCAGAAGTAATAGACAAAAAATGTTCTCTCACCAATGGAATGTCATCATCAAGTATTTTCAAATGATACCGTTTTCCGATATACATTTTTTGAGATAATCCAATCAGTGAAGCAAATGCAGGGTTTACATAGGTTATTGTCCCATCAGGTAAGGAATGAACAATAAATTCGGTCTGTGTTTCTGTAACTGCCTTGTATAATTCCTTAAGATGAGCAATCTCATCCTGGGCCGAGGTAATTGAAGTAATTTCTTTGATTATTATTGCACTGCCAGTAACACAGTTGTTAAAAACAACAGGTATGCCACGAATTTCAAATATTTGCAGATTTTCTTTTATTTTACATGAAATCCTGACGGGTTGACCTATTGAAGAAAAACCATTATTGACAATATCGACAATTGAAGGATGCTGAAAAAGAGGGAACATTATTCCATTGATCGGTTTATTGATTATTTCTTCAAGAGAACAATCAATCATTTTCAAACATGCAGTATTTGCATGAATACAGTGTAAATTCTTATCAAAACCAATTACACTATCTAAATTTATTTCAGACAATACTGAGAATGGAAACCGTCTGGATACAGTAAATATTTTTGCTTTTCCAATTTGACGAAGATCTACCTGACCTTTTTGGTGAAGTATACCCAGATATTTTGCGATTGCATTTCTGTTCAAGTGAACAGCTTCAGCAAGGTCCTTCATTTGCATCCCTTCTTGATGTTGAGATAGAATTTCTATGATAGAAGAAAGGATGTCGGTAGAACTGGTCATGCGTATATGATCACATGGGAGTATACCTATAAAAAAGATTGATTTGATTCCTAATGCAAGGCATTATTGCATTGCTCATAGATCTCGGGTGTTAGTGTGATCAGAAACACAACCAAAATTAAACTTTTATTATAGAGGATAATAAATAACCACCTTTCGTGAGATTTTAGCATAAATACTCAGCATAAACTCGGCGATTAAAATAGGGGATTGTTAGTTATTCACATCAATACCTTTTCCAATATTATTTACTTACGCAATCCGCTATCATTACCTAATGCAGTCATGATGATTCGAATAATACTGGCGACTTGAGTTTGAGTATCTGTTTTTTTTTCAAGAAAATATATTGAAGGATAATTTAGCCCTTCAATTTTATTTTTCACATGATGATGTAATGTAAACAGTATTACAGGAATGGTCTCATTCTTCTCACGAATGAACTGTAATAACTGGACTCCATCCATTTTTGGCATTTGATAATCAGAGATAATGCAATCATATCTATCTTCATCCATCTTTCGTAGTCCCTCATCAGCAGATAATGCGACATCAACCCAAAAATAATTGGTTTTTTCAAGAATTTTTTTCCAGATTATTAATAAATCAGGGTCATCATCGATATATAGAATATAAATTCTTCGGGTCGTGTCAAACGAATCACAAATATCAGCCATAAGAAAAATCCGAGTTTATGTTGGTAACATTTTCTGAAAATTCAATAGATTACATTATTTTTACAGATGCGCATCTGTATAATAATTGTATAAAGATCAATTGATAAAAATAACTATGAGCAATTCACTAATGCATTGCATTGACATAGAGTATTTGTCTTATTAAATTTGAAAAAAACTCAAAATCATCTTTTAAATGATTAAAATATATTCACATCAATAAGCAATAAAATTATCCAAAATTACCAGGTAAATTGGAGTAATGAGACCTTATAACCTTTCGATTCTTGAGCGACATATAATGATGAAAATATTTCTTCCCCTTTTCAATAATTGTTCCAAAAGCAGCAAAAGTTCATTTGATAATAGAAGTTTGGTAATATTTTACCAATCTATCCATAAAAGTTCTTTAAGAACAGTTAAATGGCTCCTTGAATTGTAATTCATCCTATTTTTCACTTAAAGAGATCATTGCTTTTAATTTTTTATGCCTAATTAAAATCCTGATCACTTTCGCCCTGTTTACCTAACGTTTAGATATCAGTCACAACGACTAACATGCACTATGACCTCCCTGATTAATCCGGGTATCACCTTTTACAGGAGAATGTTCTCACTTCTCATTGCTCCTTCAAGCCTTTTAGCAGAGGCCCTGAATAAATACCTTAAAAGAGAGGTCAAAGATGTACTCATCATATCAGGAGAGGTCCCACTCATCAGGTATCAAATACAACCTGGAAAATTCAGGTTAAAGACAGAAAAGGTTTCATCAGGTCAGGAAGTATACGAGGTACTACAAAAAGCAAAAGAGTCACTCATCTTAATCGAACATGACCCTACATTCTATGATTATAATGCTGATGTGATCAGAACAATCGGTTTACTCTCCAGAAAAATGACCGCAGGGAATCAGACTATACTTCTCCTTGGAACACGACCTGATACCTGGCTGAATAAGTTTGAGTCATATGTACACAAAATTGAAAATATTGAATGGACTATCCAGGACAAACAAAAAAGTTCTCTCCGCTCTGCCATGAGATGTAACCAGATCAGTTTACATGAATTTATAAAAACAGGATCAGTTTTATCATAATGAGGGCAGAATGAACCCTTTCAATCCTTGTATCCGGAAAAAATTCTTCAAAAAAGAATTGTATAAGATCAAACATCCGAATCATCAGATCCAAATTTATTCACTCTGTCTGCCAGACCATTTTTTGATGATCTCTTTTGGGAAGTATTTCGTGCATGAAATATCCCGGGAAGCATCGTTCCATTTCATGAGAGCCACCCCGTTATTGTCGATGTAAGCAAAACTATCATCAATTCCATTCTCATTTCTCACCCAGGCACCGGTGTTAATAAGAAGGGTTGGTTTCCCATCAGCGGATCTCCCTTGAATCCTGATGTCATCGTAGGTATTTGGATATGTTCCGGGAATGTGAGTATGACCAAAAATTAAAACTTCTGCATTGTACGTATATTTCTCACTCTTCAATGCATCTTCGTACACACTTTTCACATCGTAATTTTTTGCACTGAAAAAATAACTGTACATCCAGTTGCTGATGAACCCATACACAATCGGGATGATAAATATAAAGAACAGCCAGAGAAACACGACCATCCCAATGGTATATAGTGGATCAAGAACGCTTAACGCAAGGAAATACGCCCCAATTCCGATGAGGACGATTTCACCGATACAGATACCAAGACATGCCTTGAAGAGAAGAGGAGAAGATGGAAGTGTTTTCTGAACAAATCCAAATGTCTGAACTCCTTTAGCAGAAATGCCAAACAATGAGATGGCAAATACCACCCCAACAAGCCAGCGTATCCAGGTTGATACACTATCACCGGAAAAGATGGGAATAATAATTGCAAGAAGGTTAATAATTGCATAAAACCCGATAAATGACATTATCGGGATAGATTTTCGAACCTCTTGGACAATTGAACAATTGAGGATCTCCTGGATCGAATCGATCACATCAAATCTGAACCCGATCGCCTGACTGATGGAATACGTGATCTGCTGCTTGTCAAACTGCTGACCATGAACAAAGACATAATGAATTCCACCGGCATTGAGGCCATGAACATGACCATGTGTAGAAGTAGCCGGGTAATGCCTGGGACTCAATTCAAGGATATGATCTGGATTCCAGGCAATTTTCAGACTTTCTATCTTCCCATGCAAACCCTTGAAAAGAGTGTAAATACTATAGGCAGGGTCTGATTTGGCAGGAGTATCCACTCCATAGGAGTACACCGGTTCACCTGAATCCTCATCATGGTTGCCGGTTACATAGATGATATCACTCTCAATATTCTGGAGTTTCAGAAAAAAGATAAGACCATCAAGAAAGGCATAATTTCGATCCTGGTGGCGTGGATTCCATAAATCCAGAATATCTCCGAGTAATATTATTTTTGTTGGAGGAAGGAGGTGTTTCGTTACGGGTGCTGCGCTACTATCCTGCTGCTCAGGATGGCAGACAACCTCTGCATTTCCAGATTGGATTTTTTCCAGAAAGTGCAACATCCGGTTGATCGTTTCAGGTCCTTCAACGCCACCGAGATGGACATCAGATACGACCAGTATACTTTTGTCATCCGGGATCTTTTCAGTATAATCTCTCTCAGCCATACCCTCACAAGGTGATAGTAGTTATTTCTCATACTTTGATGTATCGGTCAATATCAGACACTCCCATTCGTGACCTGGATCCAATATATGGATTTAAACCGTGAGATAGAGGTCATTTTATGCATTTATCTGAATTGTACCTCATAAACAAAACCTGCCTTAAAAAAAGGAGGGACATTTCTGAATTTTAAACAATCCAGATGTTTCCGTGTTACGAAAAAACAGGATTTTTAATTTCAGGTTATCACTGACTTGTTTATCTTTCTGACAGTAATCCAAAAGAAAATGACAGCCAGAACTGTAAGATACACAAAAGACAGGGCAATCTGAACAGGATTGTAGGAAAAGACAAGTCCAAGAGACGAAAATTGATCACCGATAATAAAATACCGCAGACCATCAGTCAGATGCGAGATCGGATTCAGGTACGAAAACTCCTGGATCACCGGGGGGAGTCCGTTTATCGGATACAGGGCATTTGATGCAAAGAAAAACGGCATCGAAAGGAGTGTAGTAATTCCCTGGTATCCTTCCGGAGAAGTGGTGGTAAATGCCACGTACAGCGAGACACATATGATGGCAGTAGAAAATATCCCGATAAAAAGAACTATGCCAATAATGGATACAAGAATCTGAACAGGACTCTGACCTGAAAATGCAGTGACACCAAGCACCAATCCAAGTATAACGATGATCGTGGTTTGTATCAGTGATTTCACAATGACAGAAAGGGAAATTCCGATGACAAGGTTCCTTCTGGGCATCGGACTTGCAAGAATTTCTCTCAGTATTCCCCAGTCTTTGTCAAAGAAGACGGAAAATCCTCCATACAGGTTTGAAAACATGATCGTTACAGCGATCATACCCGGGGTCATATAGGTCAGGTAATTGACAACCATTACACCTGCCGGAGGAATCGCAGACTGGAGAATTCTCTCAAACGTTCCGGCCATTGCAAATCCGAATAAAGCGAGCCAGAGAACCGGATGAAGCATCGAGGTGAACAACTGGTCCTTGAACCTGAAATACCGGTTCATATCCCGCATAAATATTGGGAAAAACCCGGGAGTCTCCATTAGTCCCTCATCTCCGTGCCGGTGTAGTGCAAAAATACATCATCCATACTTGGTTTCTTGAGATTTACTGCACACACATCAATCTGTCCTTCGTTCACTTCCCTTATGATCTCAGGGAGCAGACGTGTCCCGTCATACTCTGATGTGATAAGCAGTTTTCCTTCATAGCAGGAGATATTCCGAACTCCGGCAATATTTTTTAGAATATCTGTTGCACGGGTATTGTCTGACGTTTCAAGATACACAATATCGTTTCCAAGACTCTGTTTAAGTTCTGCCGGAGTTCCCTGAATGACAATTTTCCCATGATCGATGAGAGCAATCTGATCAGATAGAAGATCAGCCTCATCCATATAATGGGTTGTCAGAAAGACCGTCGTTCCTTCCTCATTTACTGATCTCAGATACTCCCAGGTCTTTCTTCTGGTCTGGGGATCAAGCCCGATTGTCGGCTCATCAAGAAAGAGAACTTTCGGCCTGGTCATAAGACCTCGTGCTATCTCAAGACGCCGTTTCATACCCCCCGAAAGAGTACTGACGAGAACATCGGCCTTTTCAGTGAGTTCTACAAGTTTGAGCAATTCAATTATCCGATTTTTCTTTTCTGCACCTCCCATCAGGTAAATACTTCCATGAAACTCCAACGTTTCCCTGACAGTCATATCCTTGTCAAGAGTGATCTTCTGAAATACAATCCCGATAGACTGCCTGACATTCTCCTGTTCAGTCCTGAGATCATATCCTGCTATCTGTACCGTTCCCTTCTGAAGCGGAAGCAGGGTAATCAGCGAATTTATCACCGTGCTTTTTCCTGCTCCGTTTGGACCAAGAAATGAAAAGACCTCTCCCTTCTTCACCTGAAAGGAGATATCCTTAACAGCTTCCAGTTCACCGTATGAGTACGAAAAATTCGAAACTTCAACAATATTCTCATTCATGAACTAATTCCTCTTCAGCACCAAGAATCAGACTATTGTTTCTGACAGATGCCATTTTCAAATATACACCGGTGACTGAACCGGGATTTTCCATCAGGGTTTCCGGATTTCCGGTTGCAATAATCTCTCCCCCCTTATTGCCACCCTGTGGACCCATGTCAATGATCCAGTCAGCCTGCCTGATCACATCACTATTGTGTTCGATAACAATAACCGAATTTCCCTGATCAACAAGATGATGAATAATTTTCAGCAACCGGCTCGTGTCCGCCATGTGCAGTCCGGTTGTTGGTTCATCCATCACGTAGATATTCCCTTTTTTATGAAGTTCTGTTGCCAGTTTCAGCCGCTGGGCTTCTCCTCCAGATAATGTACTCAGTGACTGTCCAACCTGCAGGTAATCAAGTCCAACATCGGCAAGAACACGAAGTTTTCGCTTAACATCCCGTGTTTCGAAGAAATCAACAGCATCAGCTACGGTAAGTTTCAGGATCTCTGATATTGTTTTTCCTTTATATGAGAGAGAAAGAACCTCAGGGTTATACCGTTCCCCGTTGCACGCATCGCATACCGTTGTGACATCATCAAGGAAGTGCATCTCCATCTTGAGAACTCCTGTCCCTTTGCATTTTGGGCAGGCACCTTTTGAATTAAAACTGAAACAGGAGGGATCAATATCGGTTGCCTGTCCGAGTTCTTTTCTGACAGCATCAAAGATTCCAAGATATGTTAGGGGATTTGACCGCGATGATCTGCCTATCGATGTCTGATCGATAACAACCGCATCAGGGTATTGTTCGCAAAAGACTCCATGAATAAGTGAACTTTTACCTGAGCCTGCAACTCCTGTGATACATACCAGGACTCCTTTCGGGATATCAACTGAAATATTCTTCAGGTTATGAAGCGATGCATTTTCGACTCTGAAATACCCCTTTGGTTCTCGTCGGTTCCGGGTTTCTTCCCCCACCCGGTTCAGATATCGTGATGTGAGTGTATCTGACGTAAAGAGTCCGCTTACTGATCCGGCATACTGAACCTCTCCACCATGGGATCCGGCACCAGGCCCAATATCTATGACATAATCACTTGCCTGGATGATCTCGGGATCGTGCTCTACAACAAGAACCGTATTCTCCTTATCCCGGAGATCTTTCATGATTTGAATAAGATTTCCAATATCCCTGGGATGCAGGCCGATACTTGGTTCATCAAGAACATACACAAGGTTGGTTAGAGTACAATCCAGTTGCTTTGCGATCTTTACTCTCTGGGATTCACCACCAGAAAGGGTTGCCACCGGTCGGTGAAGAGAGAGATATCCTACCCCGATATCAATGAGATACTGGATAATAACTCTCATCCTGGCAATAATTGGTTGTGCATACGAGTGATCGACCTGATCAAGGAAGGCCAGGAGATCAGGAAGTTCGAGAAATACAAGATCAGGTATCGTTCTTCCCTGAACAATAACAGTACGTGCACGTTCATTCAGTCGTGAACCATTGCAGTGAGGACAGGTCTCATACCTGAAAAACCGGGTGTATGCATCAGAATTTTCCTCTTTGTTCAGATAACTCTTCTTGAGTCGTGATATGACTCCTTCATGTCGGGAGGTGTACTCTTCGCCAAAGCGTTCGGCTTTTACTGCGGTCTGTGGTTTATACAGGAGGTTATACCGCTCTTCTTCGCTCAGTTCGCATACCGGTTTGCATGGATCAAATAACCGGGAATTCATCAATGAATTCCAGTAATATCCACCTTTTTTGTATTGAGAGTGCAGAATGGCACCATCTGCAACTGATTTTGTCTCATCTATGAGTTTCTTCTCATCAACAACCATCAGTTGCCCAAGACCAGAACATTCAGGACACATCCCGTCTGCATTATTGAATGAGAAGAGATTTGACCCGCCAATAAACGGAGCACCACACCGGGAGAAGAGAAGTCGAAGGTATGTATAGACCTCGGTCATGGTTCCAACCGTAGATCTGAGAGTCTGTCCCGGTCGTTTCTGGTCGATGACAATGACAGGAGAGAGATTTGAGATCTCATCCACATCCGGTCTTGATATCTTTGGAAGACGGGATCGTTCAAATGTCCCGAATGTCTCGATCAGTTGCCTTCTCGCTTCTGCACTGATTGTATCAAAGACCAGAGAACTCTTCCCGCTTCCAGAGACCCCGGTTACTACAACGATCTTATTTTTTGGAACCGAGACTGAGATATTTTTTAGATTGTGTTCCCTTGCTCCCACAATCCTGACAGGCTCGCTCATTTCCTCTGACCTGAACCCTGCCCGGTCTCATTTTCAGGAATATAATCGTGTGCAGCATTATACTCATCAATAAACCGGAGAGCCCATTCCCGCTCAGCCTTGATGAGATGTTGTCTTCTGCGGGCAAGGTGAATATTACCGATTTTACATCCGTGATCGAGGAGATAGGTTTCAAGTTCACCATAACAGGCCAGTCTGGTGTCAATAGAGGCGAGATACGCGTTCAATGCTGAATTTACTTCAGCCGGAGTAAGGATGTGAAGATTTGCCAGAGCAAGATCAATCTGGTATATCGAGATCTCCAGTTCAGACATAATCCCGGTGATATGATTTTTGAGTTCTTGTGCACCTTTTTCTGTCAGAGTATAGGTTTTCTTTACTTTGTTTGACTCGGTAACCGAGAGATTGACATCGACAAGAAATTTTTTTTCCAGTTTTTCAAGGACCTTGTAAATAGAGGAGATGGATATCTCAGTCCAGTATCGCATATCCTGTTCCACAACGCATTTCTCAATCTCGTATGGATACATTGGTTTTATGGAAAGTAACCCCAATAGGGCAGCTTCCATGTTTGAGATTCCACTCATAGAATATTGTACAAGTACAATACTATATTAATACTATACTTTGCCAGTATGGTATCTCATACAATCAATATTACCTCCTGTAATCAAATTCATACTTCTTATAAATGGGAGCATATCTAAAATGTACTGAAGATCCCCTCACTATGATCATCTCCATCTTTCATATCAATATTATATACAAAACATGACACCAATTATCAAAACATTCAACCTAACAAAAATATTTGGATCTAATACGGCTGTCAATTCCATATCGCTTGAGGTTCACAAAGGCGAGGTCTTCGGTCTCCTTGGCCCGAATGGAGCAGGAAAAACGACCTTCCTTTCCATGCTCTGTACGATTCTCAAGCCAACATCGGGCACGGCTGTCATTAACGGGTATGATATCGTCCAGGACAGTGCCATGGTCAGACGATCGATTGGAATTGTCTTCCAGGATCCCAGTGTTGATACAGACATGACATCACGGGAAAACCTGCAGATGCATGCCGATCTCTACGATGTCCCGGTATCAGAGCAGGCTTCAAGGATACAGGAGGTACTGACACTTGTCCAGCTCGAAGACCGGGCCGATGACTTTCTCAATACATATTCCGGAGGAATGAGACGCCGTCTTGAGATTGCCAGGGGATTATTACATTATCCACGGGTCCTTTTCCTTGACGAACCAACCATCGGGCTTGATCCCCAGAGCAGGGAACACATCTGGTCATACATCAGACAACTTCGGGAACGTGAGGATATGACCCTTATTCTCACAACCCATTACATGGAAGAGGCAGACGAACTCTGTGACCGGATAGCCATTATCGATCATGGATCCATTGTAGCCCTGGATACGCCATCTGCCCTGAAACAGACTGTTGGATGTGAGATGATTCTTCTCAAAACAGAAGAACCTGAAAAGCTTCAGAGTCTCCTTGCGTACATCCCGGAGATCGATACAATCAGGGTAATTGATGATGAAGTGAGGATATCAATTCCCAATGCTGATGATGAACTTCCCAGGATCATGGAGATTGCCTTCAGGGAAGGAGTTCACATGAGTTCTGTCCATCTTTCACGTCCTGACATGAACGACGTTTTCATGCATTACACAGGAAGGGAGATCAGGGAGGAAGGTCCTGAATCAGTCAGCAGAATGAGAATGATGAGACGGAGGAGCAGACGATGAGCGAATTTCGTGGAATCTACACCCTCTGGCTTCGTGAGGTCAAGAAATTTGTCAGGGAAAAATCACGCCTCGTGAATGCATTTGTCCAGCCACTGCTCTGGCTCTTCATCTTCGGGACTGGGATGAGGTTTTCGGCAACTGTGCCCGGAGTGAACTACCAGGAGTTTATTTTTCCCGGCCTTGTCTGTCAGGCAATGCTGTTCACTGCAATGTTTCTTGGAATCCACATAATCTGGGACCGGGAATTCGGGTTTTTAAAAGAGATCCTGGTCTCCCCGTTATCACGTCCATCAATATTTCTTGGAAAGATGCTTGGTGTCAGCACCGATGTTATGATACAAGGAATTATAATCTTTCCATTTGCTTTTCTCATCGGGGCACATATTAGTATTGTAGTTTTTTTCCTGACCCTTCCGGTGATGCTCCTTATCACCTTCGGACTGGTCTGTATCGGCCTTACATTTGCAAGCCTGATGAAAAGTTTCGAAGGATTCGGTCTTGTACAGACGTTTATCAACATGCCGATGTTTTTTTTGAGTGGTGCATTATTTCCACTTAACAATGTTCCACAATGGCTTCAGGTCGTGAGTCTGGTAAACCCGCTTACTTATGGTGTTGATGCCCTGAGAACAGTTATGATCGGCCCTTCATGGGTCGGGATAGCCCCAATATCTGTTGATCTTGCAGTCCTGTTCGTCTTTGACGCAATCATGTTTACATGCGGGACCTGGGCATTTAGCAGGACTGATTAACGATTGATTTGTGATAAAAATGACAGATATTGTATATAATGAGGAAAAAAAGGATCTTCCAATAGATCAACTGCATTCACTATTCATGTCAGCAGGCTGGATCAGGGAACCTGAAACAGAGGAGATGATATCCCATTTTAATCTGCCATTTATCAATTCAACACTCGTCATATCAGCATGGCATGAGGATAAACTCGTCGGAGTAGTGAGGGTTCTCTCTGATAAAATTATCAGATCAGCAATTCATGACCTGGTCGTTGATCCAGAATTCCAATGCAGAGGAATTGCAAAAGAACTGCTTACCCGATGTGTTCAAACATATCCAAAATCAGAGTGGATAGTTCAAACTAATGCTGAAAATGTTGAGTATTTTCTGAAAAATGGTTTTATCCGGTATCCAAGAAATGTGCTTTTCAGACCTTCAGCATGGGATCAGGAATATGAGATGAGTATGTAAAATTTTGAATAACTCAAATATATTCATTATCCTTTTCCAGGTCTGATTATACCGATACACCGGGATTGGGATTATTCCTGATTTTTGCACGAACATCTGGATTATCCAACTTGATCCCCGGATTGTACGCAAGCCGTGTCGAGTTCAGTAAAACCACGATGGTTGCAACCTGATGACCAATGGCACCGACAGCCGGAGATATCAGACCATACCCTGCTGCGATAATCAGCAGAAGATTCAGACCAAGTGCAATACAAATGTTCATTATAATTATTGAACTCGTCCGCCTTCCAAGTTGAATAAATTCTGGCAATGCAGAAAGTCCCCGCTGCATCAGAATGACACTGGATGTCTCAAGAGCGATGGTATCTTCCCGGGATCCGATACTTATCCCGAGATCAGAGCGTGCAAGTGCAGGCCCGTCATTTGTTCCGTCACCAACAAAACAGACAACTTCCCCTCTCTTCTGTAGTTTTGAGACATAGGCTTCTTTATCTCCGGGATACATGCCTGAATGAACTGATCCCGGTTCGATTCCACACTGCTGTCCGATCTGTTCAGCAACAACCTGATTATCACCGGTGAGCATCTCGATTTTGTTGATTCCAAGCTGCCTGATTTTTGCAAATACTGCAGAAGACTCGGGGCGTATGGTATCTGAAACATACAGAATTCCAATCAGGAACGTGTCACATACAACAAGGATCTCACTGGTTCCACTCATATCATCCCGGGCTTTTGACAGGATGAGAGATGTATCAATCCCTTTGCTCTCCATGAATCTGCGATTTCCAACAAGAATTTTATGATCCTGCTGGATGTCCTCAATCCCGAGACCCGCAACCTGCTGGGCATAACCGGTGCAGGCAATGGATAGCCCGTTATCTATCGCTGTAGAAACGACTGCCTTTGCAATCGGATGTGATGAAGAACATTCTGCAGTTGCAGCAAACAACAGGACATCATCACGGGAGTACGAACCACATGCAATAACCTCTGATACAGCCATGTTTCCGCTTGTAATCGTCCCGGTTTTATCAAGAACCAGGACTGTTACATTCCTGCAGACTTCCAGGAATTCACCACCCTTGATAAGAATTCCTGATTTCGCAGCAGAACCGAGAGTTGCCAGAACTGCAGACGGTGTCGCAAGCAACAGGGCACACGGGCATGCAACGATGAGCACAGTGATTGCCCTGATGATACTCCCGGTCAGGACAAAGACAATTATTGCCAGAATAATCATGAGAGGTGAATATACCCGTGCAAACCGATCGATAAACGGATGAGACGGCGGTCTCCTCTGACCTGCCTGCCGTATGAGTTCTGCAATCCGGGAGTAGGTTGAATCACCGGCAACCTTTGTAGTTTTGATAATCAACGTTCCATCAAGGTTAGTACTTCCTGAATATACGAGACTCTCCTTTTCCTTTGCAACCGGAAGACTCTCACCGGTAAGGCAGGACTCATCAAGAAACGAGGTTCCTTCGGTCACAACACCATCAACAGGAACAATATCACCGGATCTGACCATCACCACATCACCGATGGCGATCTCATGAACCGGAACTTCAACTACTTCGCCACTTTTAATAATGTGGCCAAACCTGGGGTTCCGGGTTACGATTCCCTCAATATCACGTTTTGACCGGGAGTATGCATAATCTTCAGCCAGTTCACCAATTGTCAGGATAATCGCAACCTCTGCTGCAGCAGTAAATTCTCCTATTGCAACAGCAGCAACTATGGCAATACTCGCGAGTTCGCAGACATTCCGCTCACCACCAAGGAGTCCGGTCACTGCCTCCTTAAGGATTGGATAGGCTGTCAGGAGGAGAGCGATGATCGCAGCGGCAGTTCCAATTTCCCAAATTGCAATGAACCCAACCTCTGAAAGGATTGCAAAACAGACACAGATTCCGGCGATGAATGTACGGATGAGTAATGGGCGGATTGTCTGTGAATCAAACTCATGAGTACATCCACATGCTGAATCGCAGGTATTGTGATTGGATGGTTCACTTTCATGATGATTGCAGCAGCTTCCTGATAAACAGTCATCAGAACTGCACCCAGGCCGTCCCAGGATTTTTTCAAATATTTTCATTTATTTTTTGAAGAATCGAAGTAAACGAGATAGTCTCTTCTTTTCCAAGTATTGACGCGATCTCTGTAGCCAAGTTCAGATGATGCCGGTGATGTTCCTGGAATGTATCTTCACCTTTCTCAGTCAGTTCAATGATATACGACCGACGATCATTCTCTGCCCTGACCCTCCTGGCAAACCCGCCACGCTCAAGTTTGTCAACAGTAACCGTCGTTGTTCCGGTCGTGATCCCGAGTTTTCCGGCAAGATCTTTCATATTCATCCTGCCATGATGTCCCAGAACCTCTATTGCATGAGCCTCAGAGATCTTCAGATGCCCGGCTTCAATCACTGACGATTCCCAGGAAGAAAACCGATCAAAAAACTCCATAAGGCCTTCATTCAGAAGTTCGATCTCTTCACCATGATCATCGATATCTTGTTTTTTTGACATCTTTATGATCAATTTATTTGATTCTCAAACTATTTGAAGACAGAGGAATTGTATGCAAAAAATAATAATTGTTATAATTCGTTGTAATCATCACCGATATCGTAGAACAACAATCCCGGGAAAAAAGATAAAAGCCCTGTAAAAACTGGTTACTATTTCATGCATTATTGGCTCACTTCTTAACCAGAAACTCCTTGTGTAAGACCGGGCATACACCAATCTCATGAGACTCCTGAACAGTCTGCTTTGCTCTCTTCTTCTGATACTGATTTGTATGGCAGTCACCGGTGAAAACACATTACCGGACAATATAAGCCATCAAACCGACTTTTCACTGGAGCAATACAATGATCTCAATACTGAACCGGCTCAAATCGTTGCTGACCTAAACAACAGGTTTGCATCAGATCTCTATCTGAATCTGTCTCATAGCCCGGATTATACCGGGAAAAATATCTTCTTCTCGCCACTCAGCATCTCATCTGCCGGAGCTTTGACATACGAAGGTGCCAGGGGAAAGACAGCAGATGAGATTCGTGCTGTCTTTCATTTCCCGGAAAATTCGTCAATCCTCCGGAAGGGATATGCAGGAGTAAATCCTGGAAGTCCTGGGCCCACAGTCTATTCTGCAAATGCTCTCTGGGCAGAAAAGACACACCAGTTTCTTCCTGAATATATCGCTCTATCCAGGGACTATTACAGTGCAAATGTTACAAACCTTGATTTTGTGAATAAATCAGGAGAATCACGGGATGTTATCAATGGTTGGGTGGCTGAAAAGACAAACAACAAGATCCGGGACCTTGTATCACCGGCATCGGTGAATTCTGCGACAGATTTGGTCATTACAAACGCCATGTACTTCAATGATTCGTGGCTTTCAGGGTTTGACAAGGGCCAGGAGCAGGAGTTCAGAGTTGAACCGGGAAAAACGGTTCCGATTCAGATGATGGAAAAGACCGGATCTGATCAGAAGTTCATGTACACAGATACCGGAGAACTCCAGGCTCTTGACATTCCATACCAGTCAGGAAACGGTACCCGGTTGTCAATGCTCGTTCTTCTGCCAAAAGAAGATAATATTACACCAGCTGAAAAAGTCCTGAGAACAGGAAACCTCTCTTCAGTGACCGGGGCATTACGCCCGACTGATGTTATCATATACTTCCCAAAATTCAGGCTTGAGACAGAATACCAACTCCCGGATCTTCTGAAAAAAATGGGGATGAATACAGCATTTACACCGGATGCAGACTTTTCCGGGATGGATGGAGCACAGGATCTGTTTATCAACGATTTTATTCACAAGGCCTTTGTAGATGTGAACGAACAGGGAACTGAAGCATCAGCAGCAACGGTTGTCTCCATGAATGAGATGGCAATCCCTGATAGAAATAAAGAGAGTCCGGTAGTGTTTAAGGCAGACCATCCGTTTATCTTCATGATCAGAGATGACAAATCCGGGGCCATTCTCTTTATGGGAAGGGTAATGAACCCTGCCGGAGCACCTTTGGAGAATCTGACATCAGATGCGTAAACATCAAAAACTGCTTATATCGCAGTCTATACACAATGAGAGAGAGGACACCGAATATATTTTCTTCATTAGGGAAGATCATCAGCAGAATCACTCCCATCGTATAGATCGGGCTGGTTCCGATGTCTCCAAACACGAGGCCCAAGGATTTCAATACACGAGATGAATCCAGGATATAGGCCATAATAATCGTTTTTTAACAACAGTTAAATTACTTCTGGTTTAATGGTTATTTATGATGAGTAAAAGAGTGTCTCAACCTTCATTTCATATTGTTATTCAGATGCACCTCTACAAAACATGAGTTAATACCGGAGTGAAAATGTTCTCAATCCCATCATTTGTCGCACCAACTAAACGGATTTTGATCATCGCTATCGTTGTGGGAATAATTGCAGGAATTGGCTCACTCCTCTTTTTTGAAGGCTTAAAATGGGGCACTGCATTTTTCATGGGATATCTGCTGCAGTACACATACCCACAGGAAGGCCAGACGGTAACGGAGATCAGCCAGTGGTCAGGACCTCATTCCCTCACACTTTTAATCCCAATCCTCTGCTTTGGAAGTTTACTCACAGGAATCCTGGTTACTAGGTTCGCACCCGAGGCTGAAGGCCACGGAACCGATGCTGCTATCAAAGCATTTCATGGTGAGGGAAAAATCCGCAGACGTATTCCCCTGCTAAAAGCACTGACAGCAATTCTTACAATTTCTACCGGAGGAAGTGCAGGAAGAGAAGGACCATCTGCTCAGATATCAGCAGGATTTGGATCACTCGTGGCAGAACTCCTGCACCTTACTCCGGCAGAACGACGAATAGCACTCACTACCGGAATAGGAGCGGGTATCGGAACAATATTCAAGGCCCCTCTCGGAGGAGCCATCCTCGCTGCAGAGGTTTTGTATACCCGGGATTTTGAGTCTGAAGCCATTGTTCCCGCATTTCTCGCTTCCATTATCGGTTATTCAATATTCGGGCTTTTTGAAGGATACTCACCAATATTCATTCTTACATCGCAATGGTGGACAATCTCACAAATACCCATGTTCATCCTGCTAGGCATCCTGTGTGCAGGATTCGGACATCTGTATATCTTCACATTTTATGGAACTCGTGACATATTTTCAAAATATTTTAAACAAAACAACCTTCCGGCCTTTTTAAAACCGGTATCTGGTGCTATCCTACTTGGAATAATTGTAATAGTTCTTGCAAGACTTTTCCCTGATGGAGAAATGCTCGGCCTTGCAAGTATGGGATCAAGTTACGGATACACCCAGCTCATGTTCTACTCCATGGTTCCTTTGAGTGTCCTGATTCTGCTCCCTTTTATGAAGATCATCGCAACATCATTAACACTAGGATCAGGGGGAAGTGGCGGAGTTTTTGCACCCGGGCTGACCATCGGGGCCGCTATTGGTGGAGCACTTGGAACAATCCTGCACATTTTTTACCCGACATATGTCCCGATAGAATCAGTTCCGGTGTTTGTAGTGGTTGGAATGATTTCGCTTTTCGGGGCTGTGGCAAACGCACCTATTGCTGTACTGATGATGGTTGTTGAGATGGTTGGAAGTGTTACAATATTGGTACCGGCCATGGCTGCAGTCGCAGTCTCAAATCTTCTAACCGGAGAAAATACCATATTCAGACAACAGGTTCAGACAAAGGCACAATCAGGGGCTCACCGGGGAGAATATGATCGCGAGACCCTGGAAGGAATTCACGTAAAAGATGCCATGTCATTGGCAGATAACGTGATAACGCTATCCCCAGGAGATCAGGCATGTCTGGCGAAAAAATTCATGGCAGAGACTGAGCACACCGGATATCCGGTTCTTGACCAGAAACGGCTTGTTGGAATAGTCACAAACCACGATATGAGAAAATCCCTGATACATGAAGAGTTATCACAAACGATCAGGGATATTATGACCACTCATTTGCATGTTGTCACCCCCGAAAGTACACTGGAGGATGCTCTGGTGTTAATGGTTACTCATTCAATCAACCATCTCCCGGTAGTAGACAGAGAGTCATCAGACCATCTTGTAGGTTTTCTTACCCGGACCGATATCCTCAAAGCATATTCACGAAACAGTCACGGATGCAGGCATATTTTTTAACTAAATCTCATCATCATCTTTTTTCATAGTATACAAAAAGAAGCCCAAGAATAAATTTCTAGGATCCGATTACTCATTACTAATTATCAAAGAGCAAAATATATTTATATGAATGAAGTAAAATCCTTGTTGTCACATTGAGACGTGTGACACATCCAATATTGTTTCATCAGTTATAACCAGACTGAAATTGAACATGTTGATACTCTGATTAACCCCCCAAGACCATTTTTTTCATACATGAAGAGAACCCATATCCATCAGAGATGGAAGACAGAAGAATGATAAACGATATTCTTCTTGACATAATCCTTCTTTGGACTATCCTCGCAGGAGGGTTAATTGTGTACGTTCTTATCAGAACTTTTCAAATTCCACGTGAATTTCTGACATTATTCAATGAATTAGAAGAACTATATAATCCAAAGCAAAATACCCATTCCCAGATTCTTCTTCCTTTATCTGTTCATCATTATTTTAAAGAAGCACACATCAGTCAGGGAAAAAGACCTGCCTACGTTCAAGTCAGATATACCGGGTTTCACCGTCTCTCCCCACATTCTGATCTACTCCCCATCCATGGAAATATCTACTACTGCCTCTCCATGCCCGGCTTTTTTTCGAAATCAAGAACCAAAATGCACCGGTTTATATGGACTGATATCATCCACAGATATTCAGTCAATGATGGTTATCTACTAGGAAAACTATTCTCCATTTTACCTTTTTTATCAGCACGGGGAATTAGGCTCAGCAAATCATGTTTAATTACTTATTTCAGCGAGGCTGTCTGGTTTCCCTGGGTTTTTAGTTCTTTCAAAAATATTTCATGGGAACCGATTGATGATAAAACAGCCAGACTTCGTGTATCATATCATCCATTAATTATCACACTCGATGTCCGGTTCAATTCAAAAGGACTGATTCAATCTATTTTATATCCAAGTCAGCCACAAAATAACGGACATAGTACTAACACCTGTACAAAAGTTGTTTCATACGAGGAATATAAGATGATTGGTGGGTTTTTTATTCCGCAGAAGATCACAGTGAAACAAAAAAGTGCCCAACAAGAACAGGTTGAAAAAATTTTGAAGATAGATACGATCATATATCACCCGTACCCTCCATCCTCTTTATTTTAGCCAATACCATCCAGCGACATGTATAAAAAAGGGGGAGCCTTTCAGTATTTCTGTTACAGTATGTTGCCATATATGGCTATCAGTAAAATCATGATAAATGGTATTTGCAAAATACAATTATTCGTTATTTGAGGGATAATCCGTGAAACCTGCCTTCCAATTTCCTGAAGTGTTATCTCATCATCCCAAAGAGTTGTCTCTTTCCCTTTCAGCCTGGTAATATCCCTGAAGTCAAGAAGAATCTGCATCTCACCTGATACCTCCCTGAAAATTGGAATAAGATAACAATCAAGCCAGATTTCCCGGGAGTCATACGAGAAAAAGATCTCTACGCGATTGCCTAGACGTGTTTTATTGACCGAATCCAAGGTCACTAACCAGAAGTCCTTATCCCCTGGAAGAGGATTGTCATCGATATGAGTTCCTTTAAGATCTTTCCCATCGCAACTGAAAAAGTTCTCATAGGCTTTATTGACAAAAACATACTGTCTTTCAGCATTGAGAACCACAATCAGGTCTTTAGAAGCGTTTAGGATATTTCTGACAAACTCTTCACTTTTTATTAATGAATTTTCAAGATTACGAATGGTAGTGATGTCACGCATCGACTGAATAGCCCCGATCCTGGTCCCTTTGACATCCATTAAGGGCGATGCCTTTACCCAGAAAATGACCTCTTTCCCATCTTTTCCAATCCCTTTTGTCTCTGCGGTCAGAACGCCATCTTCCTGAGTCATATTCTGGAAAAAACTTTTTATCTCCACATTATCAGGATCAAAAACAAAATCGGCAAGAATTGGACGGCTATATCCGAATATTGAAGGTGTAAAGATGGTCCTCTCTTTTCCAATCACATGTTCTGACCTGACTCCGGTCATCTCTTCCATCGCCTTATTCCACAGGATGACCCGACGATCTACATCAATAACAAAGGTGGGATCAGGCAGATGATTGATAATTTCTGACAGATTGTGTTCTGATTCCTTTATTTTTCCCTCTGACAGGACCCGTTCGGTAATATCAGTGCCAATGCAAAGAATTTCTGGGGATGATCTCTCATGGAGCAGAATTTTTTTGAACGTCCATGATATCCAGATGGTCTTGTTTTGAGTTACATACTCAATATCTTTCTTCAGGATCAAATCTGGAGTTTTCAGGAGTTCATTAATCAGGGAATCAGCAAACTCCTTCATATCAGGAGTATCAGGTATGCATACGCCTTTCAGGAAGTATTTCTCATGTAAAGAGGAAATTTCCAGGATTTCAGCAGCAAGTGTATTATAAAAGATTAATTCGCCTTTAGATGAGAATTTGAGGATAAGATCGGTGGAATGCTCCACCAGCTGCTCGTACTGATGCCTGCTGAATTCAAGTTCTTCCCTGACTTTTTTATACCTGGCATTCTCTTCTCCAAGTTTTTTATTGGTATTTTCCATTTCAACAGTCCGATCCCTGACAAGATCCTCCATATGTGCCAGGGTATTTTTGAGCTGAGTGATATCCTCAAGAATGATAATAATTCCTTTTGTACCTTGTTCAAAAAGAGTGGGCATGAGCCGGATATAAAATTGAGTGGTGATACCTTCACGGGTTACATCCTCTTCGACAAACATGGGACCTCCCCCCATTACCTGATTAAGGATCTCTAATCTTTCCTCACTTACGTACATTCCTAGAGGACTGTATCGAATATCCTTTCCAATAAGATCATCTTCTGATAACTGGAAGAATTCAAGAAATGATTCATTGACCTGCTTGATAACAAATGTATCATCAAGCATCAGGATAGGATGAGGGAGCAGAGAGAGAATATTATTGATAGGAATACGTTCAGCCAGAGTGTATACTTTTGCCGGCCCATAGGGTCGGGATTCAATCTGGCCGGTCTGCTCCATTGCATTCAGGTATTTTGCAGTAGTTGTTCTGCTAATGGAGAGATGGGTAGAGATCTCTTCAATACTTAATCCTTTGGAGTTTCTTCGAAGCAGATCCCGAATATCGTTCTGAAGTCCCTCTACAGAGGTCCGTGCCATTCTACTCACTGATTCAGCGTATTATGAGATAAACCATCTGAAGATCAGAGGGTCAATTAATAATTATTAATGACCACCATACTTAAGAAACTTATTATATTATTGCTCCCAATTATCTGTTTGTCTCATTATCACCAGAATAATGTGACACAAAGCTGCAATACGAGGACCTCGCCATTCTCCAAACCCATGAGGTCTATCCTCCTTATATTTTTTGGAGTTACCTATGTCAACCAAATACTATAATTCAGTCCATGAGACATCGTTGAGCGATGTTCTTGATCCCGATCAGGTATTAAAAATGGAAGATGTTGAACGGGTGTATCCCTTCAGATCAAACGAGTATTATCTGTCCTTGATCAATCATAATAATCCTAATGATCCAATCAAAAGGATAATCCTCCCTGATCCATGTGAACTTGCTAATCCGGGATCACTTGATCCATCAGGTGAGGAAGAATATTCCCCTCTTCCCGGAGTTCAACATAAATATCCCCAGACAGCTATGCTACTCGTAAGCAATACATGTGGAGGGATATGCAGATTCTGTTTCAGGAAGCGTCTATTTAC
This sequence comes from Methanospirillum lacunae, assembly GCF_003173355.1. Taxonomy (NCBI): domain Archaea; kingdom Methanobacteriati; phylum Methanobacteriota; class Methanomicrobia; order Methanomicrobiales; family Methanospirillaceae; genus Methanospirillum; species Methanospirillum lacunae. The sequence continues at coordinate 130,585 of NZ_QGMY01000006.1, forward strand.
CGGTGAAAATCCTCCTCCCATCTGTGACACAAAAAAGGCTGTTGATTATCTGCAGACACAAAAGGATCTGACTGATGTCCTTCTTTCAGGAGGAGATCCCCTGATGCTTGGTGCATCTAAACTTGACCAGATACTCAGTATGATACGGGAACTACCCACTAAACCGATCATCAGGATCGGCACCAAAATTCCTGCATATGATCCCCACCGGTTAACTGATGACTCTGATCTCCGTGATGTTCTTGCCAAACATACAAGTCCGGAAGAAAAGATATATCTCATCAGTCATTTTAATCACCCACAGGAGATTACGAGCAGTTCTAAAGCCGCCATCTCTGCCCTGAAAAATACTGGTGCAGAACTCACCAACCAGACACCAATTCTTCAGGGAATTAATAACGAACCGGATATTATGGCTTCACTTTTTAATATTCTATCAAAATTGGGTGTACCGCCATACTATGTCTTTCAATGCAGGCCAACATCAGGAAACCGGCATCTTACAGTTCCAATTGAGCAGGCGATGCATGTCATTCATGAAGCACAATCTTGTTGTTCAGGTCTTACGAAGCGGGCACGATATATTATGTCTCATAAATCCGGAAAGATTGAGATCGTGGGTAAAACAAGCAAGCACATTTTCATGAAATATCATCAGGCTGCATCTCTTTCAGACCTAAACAGCATGCTTGTTTTCAAGCCAAATTCACGAGCACGATGGCTTGAAGATTATCAACACCGGCTGACTGATATGGTTCCAAAGATGACATGGTTGTTCTGAATCAGTGCATTTCAAAAATTTCAGATTTCATCCTTTTTTAGAACACATATACAAAAGCATATACAAGTGATGAGGAATCTTGCAGATTTCCCCTAAGGCATACTACCTTTTTTGGTCATATCAAATGTTCTATATCTCCATTAGTAACATTATTATATAGAATCCAGGAAGAGTAATTCCGCTTACCCAAAAAATTCGGAGAAATATATGCAAAACACATTTAATCCTTCCACAAATTTACATATCCCGGTCACAAGCCAGGGATCCTCAAAAGAAACCGATGAAAACAAAGCAAGTGAAATCCTTCCCTGGAAAATGCTAGACTTAACCCCTGTGGCTATCCAGGTTCTCAATGCTGAAGGAAAATATCTCTATTGCAATAAGCGAACATTAGAACTCTTTGGCGCAGATTCGAACCAGGAAATTCAAGGTAGAACCCCATCACATTTTTCTCCTCTTATTCAGAAAACAGGTGAGAATTCCAAGGATACATTAGACAATATACTTCGCCAGGCATTCTCACATTCATCAGTTACTTCATTATGGGACTATAAACGAACAAACGGGGAAATTTTTCCCACCGAGATGACGTTGCATCATCTTAATTACAACGGAGAAGATTGTCTGATGGTAAGCATCATTGATATTTCAGATGCGACAAGCAAGATAAATGCAATGTCCACGTTAATTCGTGATTCACCCTTCTCCATCCTGACAGTCTCAAAGGATATTGAGATTACACATTTCAATGAGGCTTATTTAAAAGTAACACATTACTCCCCAGAGGAAGCGAACGCTCTCGGATTTAAAGGCCAAACAGTGTTAAGTCGGGAAGGCGGAACTATCAAAGATGCAATTGCACATAAACAACCGGTCAGAGGTAAATTTGTATGCAATTTTGGTTCAGGTATCAGGCATCTTGAGTACTCATACATTCCGGTATTAAATTACCAGGGTGAAGTTAGTCATTTGTATCATGTCATGGTAGACATGACTGACCTCGTTAATAAACTAAATGAATTTGAATCCTTAATTACCGGAAGTCCGGCAGGGATTATCACCATGGATCCGGATACCAGGATTCTCTCAGCCAATAAAGCTTTTTCAGATATTTCAGCACTACCTGAATCGCAATTAACAACAATGCATGCGAAGGATTTCAAGATCCTTGTAAGAGAGGGTGCATCGGTATCTGATGTAGTTCGTGATAAAAAAACCGGAGGTGGGACATTAACCTGCAATTTTGGTCCTGTTACGCGGGACCTTCAATACAGTTATATTCCAATTACTGATACAAACGGCAACGTGGTGAAGATTTACACATTGTACGTCGATCTAACACCGGTAACTCACATGATCGAGTACCTCCGGAAATCAGTGAATGTCATGACCGATTATGTTCACTCTCTGTCAGAAGGTAATACTGACTTCTCTCCTAGACCTTTACCATCAGATGAATACACGGCATCTGCATATGACAGTTTTGTGGAGATTACCACAGCGATAGATCAGGCACGCCATGCCATCGAAAAGATGGTAACAGATTCTGAAAAACTTACTGATGCTGCAATCAAGGGAAATCTCACATTCAGGGTCGATTCATCAACTCATGTTGGTAAATTCAAAGAGATCGTAGAAGGTATGAACAATACTCTTGATACAACACTCATACCTGTCCATGAGGCAATGAGAGTTTCAAAGGAATATTCAAGATATCAGTTTAAAACGAGATTTAATTCAGATATCAAGGTTCAGGGTGACTGGGTTGCATTCCGTGATGCACTTGATGAAATAGGAAGAGAGATTTCACGGGTTATATCAGTATTATCCGAAAAGATACAGGATCTATCCAAAACCATTGAGGAGGCCAATGCCAGTATAGAAGAGATTGCATCAGGTACATCAGAAATTTCATCCACTATGGGGTCAATCAGCAAGAATAGCGAAAATGGTGATCAGTCCATTGAGCAGATAATCCGGGCGATGAACGATTTAAGCAATACTGTTGGCTCTGTTGCACATAAAGCGGATTCTGTTGCATCATTAGCCCAGGAAGCAAATAATTTTGCAACCAGTGGTGTTAATTTTGCACAAAAATCCAGCAGTTCCATGAATGAAATAATAAAGTCAAGTGGTCATGTTGATCTCATTATAAAGGATATTAATGTTCAGATGGGAGAGATCGGCAAGATTGTAAGCCTGATTTCAGATATTGCCAGCCAGACAAATCTCTTATCACTCAATGCTGCTATTGAAGCTGCAAGGGCAGGGGATGCCGGGAGAGGATTTGCCGTTGTAGCTGCTGAAGTAAAATCATTATCTCATGATTCAAGGAAATCTGCAAATGATATTTCAGAGATGATTCACAAACTTCAGACACAAGCAAAATCTGCTGGTGATGCTATGGAGTCTTCTCTCCATGTAGTCCATGAAGGGAATGAATCATTATCTGAAATGGTTGTCTCCTTCAATCAGATAGCAGAAAAAATTGGAGAGATTAATCGTTATACAATGGATGTAGCAGCAGCTTCAGAAGAGCAGGCGGCATCAGTTGAGGAGATAACCGCATCAATGCAGGATATTTCATCGTTTACTCATAAGACATCTGAAGAAGTAACGATGACATCTGCTGCAATAACGCAGACATCTGCGTCACTAGATCAGATTACTCAGGTTGTTTCAGAGATTGTAGAAATTGAAGACCAGGTCGCACAGGAAATATCCAGATTTTCAGTTTAGAGGGTTTCATCCTCTTTTCACAGTAAAAAACCTCCATCATTTCAAGACTATCATGCCAAAGATGTATTATATTTAATACTCATCATGAATTGTATTAAAAAAAGAATTTGGAAATAAGAATTAATATTTCTTTGATATATCTCCCGTTTTCTGAGTTGTTTTGATGTACATGAGTTCATTGCCAGGGGTTGCATTTACGGTCTTATTGACATAGACAAGCCCCTGTGTCTTTTCCAGACCCTGGTAATCGTAAATTCTCGGACCATACTGGTATCCGGTCTTTTCAAGCCACCAGTCCGGATATCCGACATTTGTGCTGGATCCAGTCGAGAGGTTAGTGACCATCAGGTTACTGTATTTAGCAACAAGGGAATCAGAGAGATTCCACCAGTCTGATTGAACCTTCTGGCTGTTAGTCAGACTGTAATTCGTCAAGTACTCGCTACAGGCGGCGGTTCCATTAGTCTGGAGAATGGTTACTGCTTTTTTCTCGATTTCTGACTGTTTCTCCTGTTCGCTCTTCTCTATCTTCTGCTGAGCCTCTTTTATGTCAGCACTTATGAGACGGTAGTTTATTGTTGCCCAGTTAGCAACAAAGTTAAAGGTCCAGTATGCTGAACTCCGGTTGAACTCTGTCCGGTTGGTTCCAACAAACGACGGAGGGACTGCAGTTCCTCCGGCATAAAACGGCATATATACTGTTTCTGATTGTGGACCAAAACCGAACCATACAACACAGCCAACAGGATCAGAAAGCCAGCTCCGTCCCTGGATTACATAGCTGTACCCGGTGAACGTCTCAGAGATTGGTCGTGGCCAGGATCCGGGCTTGATCTCTCCGGGGTAGAGGAGATCATGAGCGTCAAACGTTCCTCTCCACCGGTACGGATTGCCGAAGGGACCGGCTGCCTCTCCTTTTGTGAGATCGAAGACTGTTCCTTCATAATGATCACGGTAGAGTGAAAAAGCATCAGAGAGATTGAGTGGTTTGTCAGGTTTTACTGAGAACGGATAATCCCGTGTGTACGTATCTGATACAAAGGGGCTGAGATTTAGTGATGGTGCAACCCGGTTGTAGATGCTCCAAATCCGGGAAAGCGAGTAGTAGGGATGGGAATATTCACCACCACTGACAACCTTGAGCCAGTCGAGTTTTCCTTGAGACGGACTATACCATCCATTTGCAATGGCAGACGGGAAGAGGTTCTTTGAATAAAGTATATCCGGATTGTTTGGATCTACATCCCTGATCCTGAAAGTGTTCGCAGCCACAAAGACTGTGCCATCGGGTATTTTTTGTGCAACCCAGAGACCCCCCTTTCCATCAGGAGTTCCTCCCGATATCTCGATCACCCATGCTTCATTGGGATCTGCAATGGGCAGGGTTTCTCCAGTTCCATAAAATCCGTATGTGTCGATCAGACTACCGATGAGTTTTACAGCATCTCTGGCAGTGGTTGTCCTCTCAGCTGCAATGTTGGATAGTTCAGAACTGTAAAATATACTTTTGTTTTTATCGAACGATGGTTGAACTTTGGTATAATCAGTGCATTCGGCAAGCATGAGTTGGTGTTCATTCACGATCCCATAAGACCCGGTATAATATCCATACGTATGGCTTACTTCAGGTATGTAAGCAACAAGATCAGTCTCAAGAGTTTTTTCGCCACTTGGCTCATCTGATCCTGAATTCGGGTCATACCTAACTGCCCTCATAGATCCCGGGGGATGATCTGCAGGTGGGACATATATCATCTCTGTCATCTCGTTTTCAACCGCAGGTCCGACAACTCCCGCTCCAAACCCGTCATTTGAATGAGCAACAAAGACAGAACCATCTACCGATGCTCCTTTTGTAACAATAAAATTAGTACAAGCTAGCGACGGGTAGCAGATAAACATCAGAATCAGAAAAAAACTAATAAGCCGGGTTTTATGGTGAATTATTACTCCTCCGATAATCGTGGATATGGTTTGGGATATCATAAATGCTCCCCCAGGAATCGGAATGTGATATCGTAATATACATTATGGCTATCAGACACAACCCGGTATGAGAGAAATTTTGATATCAATATCCGGTTTGTACATTCATCTTACAGAGGATATCCATAGATTTGTAAAAAGGGAGTTACCCATCAGCCACTCGTGCTAAAAAAATAGAGAGACAGAGAGAAAGAAATGGATATGAAACGTTACTTTTCACCAGGCGGGTTTTCGCATCCCATTCCATCCGTCTCCTACCCATTCGTCCATGAGTTCTACCCAGTCTTCGCCCACCTGTCCATCAAATATCGTACCGGTATATTCCTCGTTCCATTCCCTTTTAACTCTCCTCAGTTCTGTGCGGATAAGATATGCCCTGCTTTTCGGGACATCGCCCTTGACTTTAAAAGCATCACCTATATCGTGTGATTTGAGACCTTTTTCTTTCCCCCTGGTAAAGAGACCTTTCATCTGCCCTATTGCATAAATAAACCCTGATGCCATTGAAGCTTCAGTTCCCCTTTCTAACAACTTCATGGTATCCGGAATACGGGCAACCAGGGACAGGAGATCTAATACAGGTTTTTCCAGATCCAGTTCAGGATGGTGGTTACAGAAATCGACGCAGAGAATATGGATTTGAGAATATCGTGTGATAATACTATCAGGGATTGTTTTCGGGAACGGATCTGGATTGTTCTTCAAATTTTTCACAGGCTTAGAGATTTCATCATCTGTGATAACTTTCATTTTCAGGAGTAGATCTACTAACGGATCTCTTCTTACTGAATAGAGGTCTTCGCGTTTAAACCTCCGGACAGATGTTTTCTGTTTGTTTGAGTGAAGATTTTTTCTTTCTGTACTATCGGGATACCAAGGAACTCCATCCTCATCCCCTTTAGTACAGCCACATACACCGGCTCTGGGAGAATTAGTCAGGTATGAACAGTACTCATCATCAATGTCGTTCCTTTCAAGACAGGAAGAACAGAAGTACTGTGTTTTTGCAGCCCTGTCCTTTTTGTATGCATAATCTGCTTCTCCTTTACAATCCATGCAGACATGATGTGCTCTGCTGTTCTGTCCAAGAAGAACAATATGGCGATCAGGAGGAATAACAGGAACAATTCTCAGAACAGTTACACGCAATATTGTCGTTGATCCGAAATCATACCGATAGAGACATTCATCTCCCGGCTGTAGGACATCTTTAATATACACATGCATATCCTCATCATTCCCATCACCTGAGAAAAACACCCTGCCGATTTCAAAATCAGAAAGGTGGCCACAGCATTCTACCCATACATCCCTGATAAAAGAATCCAAATCTTTGAGTGTTGCTGTGGGTGAAGTCAGGACCGTGAGCCAGAACTTTTTATTGTACTTACATACGATCTGAATCAGAAATGATGGTTCATCTCCTTTTAGCCAGTGCAATAATGGGAGACAGGATAACAGGTGTTCCTCAATAGTATCTCCTGATACTTTTTTTTTACAGATAAAACACGAGCCCGGAGAAGTGGGAGGTTGAATTATACTTTGAGCGTGTGGATACTTGGTCATTCGTATATTCACTACATTGGAAGCATATCCTAATAATTGATTATATTTGCGACTGTTTGGATCTTGCAATAACTCAATGGTTCTATATCGTTTCCAATCTCAAAGGGAGTTGTAGTACCCTGATTCGTGGAGATTCAGGTATCATTTTCGATATTATACACACGTTAATCCGGATATCACGAGAAAACATCAATTCAATCATCCTTTTTCAGTATCAGTCCTTCTTCCTCCAGCCATTCCAGAGCACGAAGACTGGCACGCTCGTCTTTCCAGGTGAACCACCTTTTCTCTAATTCAGGATAAAACCTGATAAAATCTTTGAATCTTCTAAATGCCCCAGACCCTGTGATAGTTTGAACAGCCTCATTTCTAATGAGTTGATCTTCAATAGTTTCAATGAAGAGTTGCATATCTGCATACCCATCTCTTGAATCAGTCCGGATGGGAAATGGAATATATCTACCGGTTTCATCTTCATCTATCTCTTCAAAAACATCCTGAATTTCGTCATCGGAGATCATATTTTCGGATAATTCAATGATCTCCTGCTTTTCCAGGTCAAGGATGTACCGGGTATCATAGGTACAATTATCCAGCGCTTCTGCTACATCATCTATCGAAAGATGAACAGGTATACCGTTTCTTTTTTTCTCATCTATCATCATATTAACCACGTTTAAACCAGACTGAATGTGTAGGATTGAAAAATATAGTATATACTATCTCAATAGGACTCTTTAGATGATCCATCTGTTGATATTCCACTGAATATATCCATAAGGTTAGTTAATATACCCCCCCTTTGAGAAAAAGAGTATAAATACTCATTATGCGTAAGGTTGTGAAAATAAGGGATTTTTAGTTATCCTCTAGAATATTCATTTCAGTGGATTAAGTGGGTGGCATCTTTAATACTTGGAAAAGTCTCTGAAAGAACCATGGTACAAATAAGTTATCTATGGTTTTTAGTATGAGAATTCCATAATTTCCTATGAAGAACTAAAACAATTCATTAAAGAAATTGAGAAAGAAATAAATATTAAATCATTGATAATTCAAAAAAATAGAACCAGATTAAAAACTTCGATATGATGAATTTTATTTATTGATAAATGAAGAAGAATAAATATGAAACTACGTCATCTTCACATTCAAAATTTTCGCGGGATTAATAACCTTGAACTTGAACTTTCAAATACTAATGTTCTGGTAGGTGAGAATAATTCTGGAAAAACAGCCGTACTTGATGCTTTAAGGTTATCATTAAGAGGAGTTCGGTCTCGACGTGGATGCATATTCACTGCTTATGATTTTCATCTTTCTGATTCTTCTTCTGATCCCACCACAGCCCCACCAATAGTTATAAAACTTCTTTTCCGAGAGGATGAGGCAGGAGAATGGGATGATGAATTGGTGGCTCGTTTAAATCGCATTAAAATTGCCCAAATTGATAAAAATGGTCTCACATCTGTGATATTTAAAGTAGATGCGAGATTTGATCCGGTCCAACAGGATTTTGTTCAAAATTGGGAATTTCTAAATTTAGATGGTGCAGTACTTACAAATATCAATGATTCAGCAATATCTATCCTTCAAAATGAAGTATCATATTATTATTTAGCTGCTCTTCGAGACGCGACTAAACATTTTGATCCAAAAGGTACTTATTGGCGGCCTTTTTTAAAAGAATCAGAGTTAACTGAAGAAAACAAAAATGAGATAGAAAAAAAACTTGCGGAAATAAATGAATTAATTATTTCATCACATGGAAGTTTCGATAAGGTCATAGAAAAGCTAAAAGAGGTGCAACAAGTGGTACCAATGAAAGGAGGAGACAATTTAGTATCAGTTGATGCAATTCCGAGTCGCCTCTTTGATATGCTTGAAAGAGCACAAGTAAATATAAATACAGGAACTGGAGCAAAGATACCAGTTGCTCGTCACGGAGAAGGAACTCAAAGTCTTGCAGTACTGACATTATTTAATGCATTTTTACAATCTTGGAATAACGGAGAACCATTTGTTGCATTAGAAGAACCAGAGAGTCATTTACATCCTTGTGCGATTCGTGCCCTTTGGAGACTAATTGAACGAATACCAGGTCAAAAGATCATTTCTACGCATAGTGGGGATTTACTATCAGAAGTGCCACCTGAAAGTATCATCCGTTTATACCGTAAATCAAATTGTGTAACATCGGGAAGAATAAAAGATGCAAAATTAGATCAAAAAAAATTGAGACAATTCAATTACCACATTCGCACTACAAGAGGGGAACTCCTTTTCTCCAGATGCTGGATTTTGGGAGAGGGTGAAAGTGAGGTGACATTATTTCCAGAGTTGGCTCGTACCGCAGGAAATTGTATAGAAAAATATGGAATCAGGTGCATTGGGTATAGACAATCGGATATTAGTCTATTTATTCAGGTGGCTGATGCTATGGGTATTCACTGGATTGCCTTAACAGATAACGACGGACAGGGAAAATCAGATCAGGAAAAAATTCGCAAAGCACTTGAATCAAGAAATGGAGATGTTGTTCATTTTTCTATGCCTGAAGATGATATTGAGCAACACCTATGTGTTTCTGGGTTTTCCCATGTATATGAAAGTTTTCTAACTAAAGAATCACTTGCAAATATATCTGCAAATCCTACTGATCCCGAATACTATTCACAACTAACCAAAGCGGTATCAAAACACAAAATTTCAGCAATCCACAAAGTAATTGAGGAAATTCAGGGAGGAGCAATTGCCCCAGAATTACTGATGAATACACTTAAAGCAGCAATAAGATGTGCGGAAATTCCATGAATTTCAATAATTACTCCCTTAATGAGAATCAACAACGAGCAGTTGACTGGAATGAGGGGCCCTTGTTAGTACTCGCAGGGCCAGGATCTGGGAAGACTCTTGTCCTCACGTTAAGGGCAACTCGTCTTCTCCAAGACAATTTTCAAGCCAGTGTTTTGGCTCTTACCTTCACAAATAAAGCAGCAGATGAGATGCGACGTCGCATAGATGAGATTATGGGAGAAAGAGCGGATAGGATCCATCTTTGTACTTTCCATTCCTTTGCAGGAGATATTCTTCGTCAACATGGTAGCCATGTGGGCATTCAACCCGATTTTTCACTCTTAACCCTTGAAGAGGATCGTATTGCATTGTTAGATTTTTTACTTTCTGAGAAGCCTTCACATTATTATGAGTACCGTGAATACAGCGAAAAATTCCAATTATTGAAGGAAAAATTAAAAAACTATACCGCTTCTATTCCAGCAGATCATCATAATCTTCTCGTCTTATTAGACCGGTTATTTGCTGACTCGTATAATTGTGAGTTTAAGACATCTATAACAGTAAAAACCCCATCATGGATACCAATTTTTTTTGAAGCATACTGTCAGTTGCTTATAGAGCATAATAGACTTGATTATGGCGGACTTCTGTATTTTGCAAAAAAATTATTATCAGAAAATAAAGGTGTACTCCGAATAACACGTTTGGCATGGAAATATATTTGTGTAGACGAATTCCAAGACACAAATCGTGCCCAATACGATCTTCTTCATCTTCTTGTCGACAGCGATAATCCAAATCTCTTTGTTGTTGCCGATGATGATCAAATCATATATCAATGGAATGGGGCAAGTCCAGAAAGATTGCAAGTATTATTGGAAGATTATGAGATGGGAATTGTTCAATTACCTGAAAACTATCGTTGCCCTTCAATTATTATCAAATATGCAAATCATTTAATTAGACACAACCACATAAGAAACAAATACAAAAAACCATTAATTTCACTTAAATCTAATGACAAATCTGACTTTGTAACAATACAGGAATACTCAGACGAATATGAGGAATATTCTGCAATATCTAAAATAATTATAAAAAATGATTGGAATGTGGATGAATGTGTTGTTTTAGCACGTTCTGGAAAAATATTAGAAAAAACGGCTCAATCATTAGTTCTCAATGGTTTTACTCCTTATTATCCTCGACGTAAGAATGAATTTGAATGTTCATCGATTAGATTAATATATGCTGCTTTACGTCTAGCAAATACACGACATGACAGAGAATATTTACGTAGATTATGTTTAGAGTGGAAAAATTTTACTGAAAGAATAATAGAAGTCGTAGATGTTGAAGCAGAGGCAGCTCTATGTGGAGGGGATTTTTTACGTGCATGGATTGATATAGCCCTGAATGAAGTAACATGCGACTCTCATAAGGTGTTATTACAAAAATTTCGTCAATATTTAGTTGATCGCTTACTTGTAATAGAATTTTTAGATTGGTTTTGGAGTATTAAATGGTCAGACGATCCCCTTGAAACAGAAGAGAAAGAAACATGGATTGATTTGCATAACGAGGTAATACGAGAGCATTCTTTAGAAAATATTACACTTCACTTATATCTTCAAGAATTAGATTTAAAATCTAAAATTTGCTTACAGACCCCTGGCTCACTCTCTTTGCTTACAGTTCATGCAGCAAAAGGACTTGAATATAAGCATGTCTTCTTGATTGGGATGGTAGAAGGAATATTCCCATCGTATCATGCGGTGAGGAAAGGACCTATTTGTCGTGAAATGGAAGAAGAGAGACGAAATTGTTTTGTTGCAATAACAAGAGTAAAAGAAACATTGTGTATTAGTTGGGCGAAGAATTATGATGGTTATAGTGGGAAAAACCCATCTCGATTCATTAAAGAAATGGATTTTCTAATAGAAAATGATTCCTAACTCCCTCCTCTCCCAAATCTCTCTCGGCGAAGACAGTCACCGCCAGTTCAAACAAAATATAACCAACACGGATTCCCTGGCAGCAGAGATGGCAGCTTTTGCAAATACAGATGGAGGAGTTATTTATATAGGAGTCGCTGATGATGGTTCAATCGCCGGCCTAACCACTTCAGATGTAACCAGGATCAACCAGCTCATAAGTAACACTGCTTCACAAAATATTAAAAGCCCGTTAACCGTCAAAACGGAGAACGTCTCAATTGGGAATGATCGGGTTGTCATCATTCTCTCAATACCCAAGGGACAGGATAAACCGTACTTTGACCGGAATGGTATCATCTGGCTTAAGACCGGGGCTGATAAACGAAAAATAAACTCCCGAGAAGAACTCTGTCGCCTCTTTCAGAGTGTAGACCGGTTCCATGCCGATGAATTGCCCACAAAAGCAGGTATCGATAAACTGGACAAACTCCGATTTCGAGAATTTCTTCAAAAAACCTACAAAATTCCCTTCCCTGATACCCAGGATGATCTTCGGACCCTGCTCCAGAATATGAATCTGGCAACCGAAGAAGGGATGCTCAACCTTGCCGGAGTTCTTCTCTTCACCGAACGCCCTGAATGGATAAAACCTCAGTTCATTATCAAAGCAGTGAGGTATCCGGGAAATGCTATTCACGTAAGCGAATACCTTGACACAGAAGACTTCACCGGACCACTCCCCCGGATATTTATCGATACCTTGGCATTTATCATGAGAAATCTTCACAAGGTACAGGCTGGAAGAGGAATCAACGCCCCTGGCCTGCCTGAAATACCAGAAGTTGTTTGTGAAGAACTCCTGGTTAATGCCCTCATGCACCGGGATTACCTGATTAATGCCCCAATACGGATATTCGTCTTCGACAACCGTATTGAGATCATCAGCCCGGGATCCCTGCCAAACAACCTGACCGTCGAGAAGATCCTGAAAGGGAACTCCAATATCAGAAACCCAATTCTTGTCTCGTTCATAGCAAAAGGACTACTTCCTTACCGGGGACTTGGCTCCGGCATCAAACGTGCTCTGGAAGACTGGCCTGATATCGACTTTACCGATGACCGGGATGGATGCCTCTTCACCGCTACTATTCACCGAAAAGAGTTGATTAGTTCGGAGGAATCACGCGAAGAGCAAGAAAGTTCGGAGAAAAGTTCGGAGAAAAGTTCGGAGAAAATTATTGCTCTCATGAGAGAAGAGCCTGGATTGTCAGCTAAGGAGATTGCAAACCGGCTTGAACTGACATCCCGGGCAATTGAAAAGCAGATTGCAACTCTGAAAAAGAGCGGAAAAATTCAAAGGATGGGTCCGGCCAAAGGAGGGCACTGGGAGGTAATTGATTGACATTCATTGAAGTTGATACAACTGAACAGAAGATCTTCGACTCCACTACGAATGAACGAGAACTCGATCAGGCATAGTGTGTGAATCCTCCTCTAACTGCAAGGATCAAGTAAAGAAAACAATATCCAGAATACTTTAATGGCAGAGTTATTGCTTCTTGAGTTCTTATCCATTTAAACCCCATATCTTTAATAACCCGGATCTGGCATATGATGTCATTAAAAAACCTGAAAAAAGAAGCCCAAATGTCGTTTTAATATCGACCCGTAAAGCCTGGATCTCTGCATCAGATACCATTTCTATAGGTGCGAATTATCGAGCTTAATATTACCCCCATATCAAAACGATTATATGAAAGGATTATGAATTTTAACCCCAATAATCAATTGAATTATTAATGCATGAATTAAAGAGAAAAATATACCAAATTAGGGTTTAAATGGGGATCTGACTTAAATTTAAGATATAGGTCTTCGTGACAATAGGACACGCCTCATAACAGTTACCGGGAGAATTACTAAGAGACATCAAGAGACAGTTCAATCATGATTGACAATACTACTTCTCATCCAGCAAGTCTTTATGACAAGAATATCACATCCACCATTCCATATTACCAGGAAATTCAGGAAGAAATTTTAGCATTTATTGAAAGTATCGACATAAAACCGGTATCATGGCTGGACACCGGTTGTGGTACAGGAACTCTTGTTTCCAGGGCCCTGTGTAGATTTCCAGATACTACGTTCACAATTGCAGATCCTTCAGCAGAGATGCTCAAACAAGCTGAAATAAAATTATCTCATGACCGGGTCAGAATTCTTGGACAGTGCAAAACAGAAGACCTTGATACCAGGACCAGGTTCGATATCATAACTGCCATTCAGTGCCATCATTACCTTGATACCGAAACCAGAAAACAGGCAGTTGAAAAGTGTTTTTCACTTCTAAAACAGGGTGGGCTGTATATCACCTCTGAGAACATCAGGCCCCTCTCCCAGGAGGGAGAACGTAACGGGCTTTTATACTGGGGAAAATTTCAGGAAAGGGCTGGAAAGAACTGCGAAGAAGTTAAGGCTCACCTGGCACGATTTGATAAAGAATATCACCCCATTACCATCCCTGAACATCTTGATCTTTACCGGGCAGCAGGGTTTGAAATCGTGGAAATTCTGTGGTACTCCTATATGCAATGCGCTTTTTATGCGATTAAACCTCGAATCAGGTGAAGAATTATAGACAATCAATATTTCGATACTACTACCCATGACAAAGTCAGAGACTTCATACCAGATCAATAAAATAAAATAAAAGTGTCTTGAGAAATTCACGAAACCAGCAATGAATTCAAACCTGACATCATTTTGTGGCCTGTGCTGTTCAGATTGCATACCTTCAGATTCAGAACTATTTTCCCTGATAGATTCACTGGATAAAAAATTGCAGGATATACAGTTTGAACAGTATGCAGAACTAAAATCAGAAACAAATGAACATTTTAATGACTATTCAACGTTTCTTGTCGTACTGGATCAGATCAGAAAACTCAAGTGTAACCGCCCGTGCCAACTTGAAGGGGGCAAACCCAACTGCACCATACGGGTTTGTGCAGGGGAAAAGGGTTTTTCCGGGTGCTGGGAATGTGAAAACCGCAAAGATTGTACACTTCTTGATCGTCTTCGAACGATTCATCCCCACATCGACGAACACCTCGACCTCATAAACCGGGTGGGTCCATCTGATTGGTTTGATATGAGAAAAGAGCATTACCGGTGGCAGGTGGTGGATCGAAGAGATAACCCATCTGATTAACTATGATTACCGGATACAAGGCATTCAAAACCAAATTATGATATCAGGAAAGGTGAACTGTAATCCATCTCCAGAATTATACGAACTTAATTTCGATTCAGGATAATATGATTCAATTTTTGTCAAAATGGATCGTAATTATTTTGTTGAAAAAATGATTAACTCCTGGAATCAGAATTATCCTGAAGGTGACATTCCGGTTACCGCCTCAATCGCTTCTACCAATCCTTCCCGGTCATCTGTGCCAATCCGAATCCGCCTTGTCCCGGGAAGAGTAATCTCAACCCCTTCATATCCGGAAATATTGTAAAGGGTTCCGTTTTTTATGTACCTGATTCCCCATCCATAATACCATGGAGTATCTACCCTGGAAAAATCCAGAATGTTCTCCAGTGGAATTTTTTTCCTGATCAGATGAACCGGACCAAACAGGATCCAGATTGCATCACTTCTGACTTCAACAGTAAGTGTTGAGAACAACAGAAGCGATAGACCAAGAAACAGTGTTACAATTAAAAATAATGCCAGAATCTCAGGAACAAAGAAACTTGTTGTCATAATAATGACAATTGCAGCGATACTTGCCCAGATCTGCACACCACCCACCTGGCAATGTGAGTAGAGAACAGAACCACCAGTTCCCTCATGTGGACCTGTTGCCTTAAGTTGTGTAATATAATCCATACATCCATTCCTCTCTTTCGGTTTCAGTGCAACTCCATTGTTTGGACACCATCCGGTTGTTACCGGGTCTGTTTTCATAGGCTTATCCTGGAAAATTTGCATAATTTCATGATATCTCCTTCACATTACCTGCAGGCGTGACAGTTTGTATGAATCAATAACAACCCATACAGACACACCGATTACAAGAATCAACATCAGAAGTATTGCCCATAACCCGGCAATCGGACTGAAAACAACCATAATAGCACCTGCAATTACAAACGCCGGTCCTCCCCGCTCATGTGATCTTCTCCAGACCTCATCATCAGAGAGTGTCCAGGGGAGGCGAATACCCATGACTGGGTTTCTTTTGATATACGGCATAAAACTGCCAAGAACAATAAAAAGCAGTCCAAATAGCATAGGCAGTACTACCTCAATTCGGATCCCGGTCCCAAGTGCTGTAAGCGTCGTGATCACTTCCATTGCAACGAGAAGCGCTACCACGGAAAAGATTACAATCTGGTAGATATCTTTTGATTTTTCAAGCCCTGATCTCAATTTTTCAATCCGGGGAAGAACAGAAAGGAAAAGGGTAGTAAGTGTCACCACCACCGGGTACCAGAAAACACCGGGGAATTTCCCTTCAAACCGATCTGCGACTCCAAACAGGTTCCAATGTACAGGTATCTGATCAGGAAGATACCTGAGTGCTATCAGAGGTACCAGATATGACAGCCACACCATGAACCATGTCAGGTATCGAAATAATGTCACTCTTTTTTGCATCGGACCATTTATCCCTGAAGATGGATTATCTTGTGTACTTGCAGAGCCTCCAGCACTGCCCGTCTGCGTGTCTTTGCGAGGACACCAGCCAGCCCAGGAATTGAGCATCTGAAAAATTCTGCTCATATCAGTTTTTTCACCTTTTCAAAGAGTTCATCTGCCATTAGTGTAGGATTATCTGTCGTTTCCATGGTAATTCCAAGTTCTTTTGAGTAATCCCAGATCAACTCGATACAGTCCTTGAAAAGTTGGCATGAATCACAGTCTCCTTCATGTTTGTACCAGACCTGGACACCGTGTTTTTCTGAAACAAAGATGATAGCTTCTGCATTGAAAGGGATTGATTTTCCAACAAGGATCCCATGTTCAAGGTTAATTTTCTCAACAACAATCTGATTTGCATCTGCCATCTCCTTAAGTGACAGGTCGATCTTCTTATCCATTGTCAAAAGACCACGGGATACCGCCTGCCGTGATATTCCAAGCAGATTGGCAATAGTAATGTTGGGAATACCCCTCCTTCTCATTGCCCAGAATCCGAACTGTTTGTCATCAGTTGGCAGATGCATACGTCAACATACGAATGTTGACTATAAAATAGTATCGTAAGGAGATCAACAGCTGATAAAACCACTTAGTGAAGTATTCTAATCTAAAAAAAGAGTGCGATTGTTTATAGGTCTGATATCAAATGTGAAATTATCACCTCATGAAATCTTTGATTTAATCAGTTTCATCATTACATTATCAACAGACACAAATCCTTCTTTCTCATATATGATTTTCCCTGTTTCACTGGCAAAAAGGTATAATCGAATGATATGGTTTTTTTGGCAATAATCTATCGCTTCCTTTGTTATTATTCTGGCATATCCCTTGCCCCTCTCTTCCGGTTCAGTATAGATACTATGGAGAAAAGCAATATTTGGTGAAGGATCATGAGGAACCGGGACATATGAACAAACACTCAGTGCCCCACTTGAGAGTACCTGTTCATTTCGGCAAATGATCCAGGCATGACAGGACCCGGACCGGAACTCATCTACCAGTTTTTTAATATAATTGGACTCCATTTTCTCCATCATCACCGGATTAAAGGGTATTTTCCTATTAATCCAAATTTCCTCAAACATTTTCCGATGATGCTTTGCGAGATCATCAACATCATCATGTGAAGCAGTCCTGAAAAGTACATCAGAGTTTTTATTCATACAAACCATTACCTGTCCATCAAAAAAAACTGTTCGGAGAAGGATAATTGATTGTAGACGATTCCTTACAGAGTAAAGGAATATATTACATTATTATTCAAATAATCTCATCCGGGATATCCTACCAGTTAATTCAAATGTTTCTCGAATAATGTGGATTTACCGAACTTCACTCACTCAAAAAAATACGTATGAAGCACGATTATCAAGGAACTGCCTAATATTCACACTATTTAGGAGGTGTGCAATCATATTACAAATTATTAATACGATCAATGAAGAATAAACCGATGCGATGAATATGTAACCTCTCACCGGTTACGGGTAGATATTGAATGAACAATCATGTCCGAATTCTCGTTGTTGAAGATGAATTTGTAACAGGTCTAGAAATCCGGGCACGTCTTGAAGATCTGAAGTACGAAGTATTAGAAGTTCTTGATACCGGCGAAGAAGCTATCCTTCAAGCAGAAAAACTCCTCCCAGATATCATGATCATGGATATCACATTACGAGGGAAAATTAACGGGATAGAAGCTGCAGAAATAATTCGAAAAAAACTTACCATCCCAATAATCTTTCTTACAGCCCATTCAGATGAAGGTACAATTCAGAAAGCCATTCAGTCAGAGCCCTTCGGTTACCTTATTAAACCTCTTGATGAGCGGGCACTAAACACGACTATCCAGATGGCTCTTTATAAGTACTCGATGGAAAAAGCACTAATAGAAAGTGAAAGGCGATACCGGACCATAGCAGAACTAACTGAAGATGCCATCCTTATACTAAACCGGGATAAATCCATAGCATTTCTCAATAACCAAGCAAAAAAGAAACTTCACTTATCTGATTATACTCCCGGAGTTGAGAATTTTGTCGAAATAGTGCCAGATGAACTCTATGAAATTTTAAAGGAGGATATAGAAGAGGTTTTTGAAAATAACCGATCAATAAATTCAACGTATCATTTTTTCCTCGACAATGAAGAGGCCTGGTTTGATTGTTCGATTATCCCGATTTCTACAGATATCGGTGTTTTCCAGGTCATTGTCCTGCTCCATGATGTAACCCAGATGATCAAGATCGAAAAAGAGATAGAAAAGAAGGGAATTGTTCAGATAGAACATAACATGGAACAATTCCAGATACTAAATGACCGGATAAGAAACCCACTTGCAATTATTATTGCGGCTGCTTCTCTCACTGAATCAAAACAGAATGATGAGATAATGAAGCAGGTTATGGTAATTGACAATCTGGTCAGCCAGCTTGACCGCGGATGGGCTCAGTCAGAAGTAGTCCGGAATTTTCTGCTCAAACACTATGGTCATGGGAAGAAAATCAACTGACCATATGTAATTATCAAATAAAATGGATCCCAGGTACCTAATCCCGGTTGTAATCATTCTTTTCACCGCCAGCGTCATCGGATACATTCAGTATCAGTCAGGAATTGATACCTCCCTGAGTGATCATCAACATAATTGTATCACCATCGGCTATGCTGTGGAACCACCATATGCCTATGTATCAGGTATCAATATTACCGGTGAATCACCGGAAGTTGCACAAAGAATTGTTGAAAAACTCGGTATACCCTGTGTTACCTGGAGACAGACAGAATTTGGCTCACTCATATCTGAACTGGAAGCAGGAAGGATTGATGTTATTGCCGCCGGGATGTTCATAACTGATGAAAGGTTGAAACGAATCTCATTTTCATCACCTTCGTTCAAGGTAAACCAGGGATTACTGGTCAAATCTGGAAATCCTTCAGATATTCATTCGTACAAAGAGGCAGTAGACAAAAAAGATGTTATTATTTCAGTTCTTGCCGGTTCAGTTGAACAAACCGCATTTCTAGAACTTGGTATGCCTGAAGAGAGGCTAATTATGGTTCCGGATACTCCTACAGGTCGTTCATCGGTAGAAACTGGGTATTCTACAGGGTTTGCCCTGTCAACCCCCTCCATTCGTTGGCTTGCGTCCCATTCACCCCCGGGAGTCGTAGAAGAAGCTCAGCCATTTGTTCAGAGTGATATACCAGGGCTCAAATCATACGGCTATGGAGCTTTTGGATTCAGAAAAGAAGATAAAACACTGCTTTCTGCCTGGAATAATGCAATGAAAGAGTATATTGGGAGTGATAATCATCTTGATCTCGTCAGGAGATTTGGTGTTTTAAGAGATGAAATGCCGGAAAAAGAATTCCTCCTGTATCTCTCGAGGTGAAAAATGACACAATTCCCTAATCTGATAAAAAGAGTGTCCCACTTCGTCACAAGTCCTCGGTTTTGGATATGGGCAGTGATCCTTTTTACCATTTTTGTCTGTTTTTCCATCACATGGCTTCATTATCATGAACAGGATGAAATTAAACATATAACCAATGATCTGGATCTTTTGGGAACAGCACGTATCGACCTGATCAAAGGGTTTTTACATACTACCCAGGGAGAAGAGACTTCTTCTCCATACGATAAATCACAAGGATATGCCCTCCTTGATCAGTCTATTGACTCATTTGAAGAGACAATCAACGAAATAGAAAAAAACCACCCGCAATATAAGAATGATGAACTTACACACACAGCCCTATTTCGTGACCAGGTAGAGAATTTTAAAAATATACTCAATTTAATGGTGCGTTCTTCTGTTCATGACGATAACCTCCAGATAAAACTTCGCGTTACTCTGTATAATCTTGAACAGCAGGCAAATCTTCTTGATCTGGCATTAAGAGAGTCACTTCAGGAACGCACTAACACCTGGAACGGCATTTTTATCCTTATGTTGGGGTTTATTCTGTTTCTATTATCAGGACTCTGTTTTGCAGTACTCTATTCCATGAACCTTACAGAAACTGCATTTTCACAATTGAAAGATACTGAACAAAAATATCGGTTACTAGCTGAAAATGCGGGAGATGTCATATGGACGATGGATCTATTCACAAAAAGAATGAACTATGTCAGTCCTTCGGTTTTTTCTCTTCTCGGATACACACCAAAAGAGACTCTTGTACTGGCCCCCGAAGATCTTATGACTCTGGATTCTTTTCATTCCATTGATACTCATTTATCAGATCGGATTAAGGCCATGGAGTCTGGAGACCCCTCATCACGGGTTGAGATCTTTACTGTTGACCTCAAACGAAAAGACCGTACAATCGTTCCGGTTGAAGTTGTAACAACACTCATACAAAATGAAGATGGAGCAGTTTCTGGCATGGTTGGAGTCGTTCGTGACATCAGTGAGAGAAAAATAACTGAGTCTGCACTCCAGGAGAGCGAAGAGCGTCACCGCCGGGTTTTAGATACAATGCTAGAGGGGTTCCAGATATTAACTCCTGATTTTGGATATTTATACCTCAATGATGAAGCAGTAAAACAAAGTGGGTACTCAAGGGAAGAACTTATGAACAGTACCCTTTTAGAAAAGTTTCCGGGAATTGAAAATACACCACTCTTTGCAGCGTTAAAAAATTCATTAGAGAACAAAATTCCCCAGATAATAGAGAATGAATTTAAATATCCAACAGGTGCTTCTTCCTGGTTTACCCTTCGGATTCAACCAATAAAAGAAGGACTTGCAGTATTATCCGTAAACATTACCGATCAGAAGAAGTCTGAATTTGAGTTGATTAAAAAAAATACCGAACTTGAAGCGGCACTAGAAGAATTATGTGCATCAGAAGAAGAGATCAAACATAACTATGAGGAACTTTTGAAAAGTCAGGAAAAATTATTCAAAAGTGAAGAAAAGTTTAGAAATTTAGCTGATTACACGTACGACTGGGAATACCTGATCAATCCAGATCTTGAATTTGAGTATATTACTCCATCAGTTCATCGTATAAGTGGATATAATCCTGAAGATTTTTACCTAAAAAACATAACTCTTGAAGAAATTATCCACCCCGATGACAGAGATATGTATAACATCCACATTCAAAACTTTACTAATCCAGAAAAAGTTGAAATTTTTTTCCGTATAATCACAAAAGAAAATGAGGTAAAATGGATATCACATCATTGTTACCCTGTATATGACAAAGATGGAATCTTTCTTGGTCGGAGAGCAGTAAACCGGGATATAACCGATAAAAAATTGATTGAGGATGAACTTATTCATTCTTATGAAGAACTTGAAAATCGTGTCAGGGAACGAACCCACGAATTAACCAGGAAAAATGAGGAACTGGACAAAATAAAAACCATTCTTGAAGAAAACCAGGAACGACTTGATAGAGCACAGCATGTTGCTCACTATGGAAGCTGGGACATAATCCTGAATACTAATGAATTCCACTGTTCTCCAGAACTTCTCCGGATATTTGGATACGATCCAGATACGACAACCCCTGATTATGACAGAATCTTAACTAGGGTACATCCTGATGATCGTGAAAAAAGCCTGGACATGATAAGGAAAACCATTCATGATAAGTCATCGGGATCAGTAACACATCGAATAATTCTGCCAAATGGTGAAACAAGGACTATTTTCGCACAGATAGAATATTTCAGTGATATAGTAGGAGATTCAAGCAGAATTGTTGGATCTTCTCAGGATATAACTGATATTAACCAGGCAATGGAAGAGAGACAAAGAATTACCAGAGAAATTCATGATCTCTACAATAATGCCCCATGCGGATACCATTCACTCGATGGAACTGGATTGATTATCAGAATGAACGATACTGAACTCTCATGGCTGATGTATACCAGAGAGGAAATCATTAACAGGATGAATATCCAGCAGTTACTCACACCGGAAAGTTTCGAGAGGTTTAAAATATCGTTCCCGATTTTTATCAAGACTGGTAGTTTAGTAGATTTAGAATTGACATTTGTCAGAAAGGATGGGACCACTTTTCCTGTAAAGGTTAATGCATCTGCAATATACGACGAATCTGGGAATTATATTATGTCGCGGACAATCATTAGTGATATTACAGAACAAAAGAAATATGATGAAACAATTTTTAAATCTCTCCGAGAAAAAGAGATACTTCTAAAAGAGATACATCACCGTGTTAAAAATAATATGCAGGTGATCTCAAGTCTCCTTTTTATGCAGGCACGAAACCTAAAAGATCCTGCTGTCATTGAATTATTAAATGAGAGTCAGAACAGAATTCGTTCACTTGCCCTTATTCATGAAAAACTTTACCAGTCAGATAATCTTGATCACATAGATTATGGTTTGTACATCAAGAAAATTATCGATTATCTGTTCCAGTCCTATAATGTAACAAAAGATGATATAACTGTTAATCTCAATATTTCGTCAATTTATTTAGATATTGACAAGGCTGTACCCTGTAGCCTTATCATAAACGAGATGATATCTAATTCACTAAAACATGCCTTTCCCAAAGGAAAAAAGGGCATCATTACAATCGATATGTCAGCAGATGAAGACTCATTTCACCTGGAATATGTTGATAATGGAATAGGCCTTCCAGATGATCAAATCCTGGAAAAAAGTAGTTCACTCGGCTTACAACTCATCAAAGGGTTGAGTAAACAACTGGGAGGAGAACTGGATATTATCCGTGAAGTGGGAACATGTTTCATATTGGTTTTTCCAAAATAAACCTGATAAAAATTGGGAATACCAGATATCAAATAATCAGGCTTTTTCAGATCGCATCAATTCTTGTTATCCTCAAGGTACTTCAATGCATACATAAGTTGAACATCTTCTCCTGCCATGCCCCGGGTGATGGTATCTTCATTCATCGGAACCCTGACATGTGGAGCGATTCCCCCGATGCCTGTTGAATCACTATCTACCTGAATTTTTTTATTTTCATCAAGAGAAGCACCATCTGGGTATAATATCTCCAGATCTAAAGGAAGGATTGCAGCGGCGGTTACCATACCAAATGCACCATCTGTCCCATACCAGGAGATTATTTTTCCCCGGGCGGTCTTGTTCATGACCATGGGAACCCCTTCTCCTGAACTGATAGTGTCAGGGCTTACCATCACGACAACAGGTCCTTCATAGATTCTGGGTCTTGGTTTTGTACAGGCTGCAGAAATAATCGTATCATTATGAAGACCGGGATCGTAGGTTGTCGCAAACTCATAAAAGACAGGTTCCTTTGCGAACCACCCGGCAATACAGGAGGCGAGATTATCGTCTCCACCACCGTTAAACCTTAAATCAAGCACAATACCGGGAGTATTGTTGGACATAGCCGAAACCATGGCGGATTTAAACGGCTGATAGACATCATACGATTCTTCATATAACGCGATGTAAGTATATCCTCCCGGGAGGGTTCTAACGGTTACAGAATCATTGCTGATCTGCGGTTTAATATCAAACAAGGTATTTTCTATCCCGTAATCATTGATATTTTTTCCAAGGAAAAATGATGACCGGTTTACCGTGTCGTACCGATCATCATATCCAGTAAGATGAATAGTCTCTGACCCTTTTTCTGGTGATATAACCGAGATGGTTACTTGAGAGCCAACCGGACCCCGGGTAAGAAATCTCTGCTGGTGCAGGAAAATACCCTCTGATGTAGAAGGTTTTTTGGTAGCCCAGATGTACGGGGTCTCATTAATTGCATCGTGAATCTCTTTTCCATTCCATGCTGTAACAACATCACCGGGCTTGAGGCCCTTTTTTTCTGCCTCGCTGCCATGTGCCACATAACTTATAATGCATTTCCCGGAGTCCAGGAGATTTACTGTAATACCATATCCTCCACCAATATCAGTATATCGTGCCCCAAAGTCACCATTTTCAGAGAGAACATTTATATGGCCGTCAGGGATTGAGAAGAGATACTCCCGAATTGTCCGGTAATACGATGCACTGTCATTTCGTGCTTCAGCATCTACTATTTTAGGTGAATAGGTGTTATACAACCGGTCCCAGTCTACAGCCTTCCTTGAACTAAAGGCATACCTCTCTTTAAGCAGATTATGAACAGTGAGAAACGCATCAGTCCAGGATTGATTACTGAGATCAGGAACAGGGGTGACATTGGCAGAAACAGATGAAAATGCAGCTGTTAATTGTTCATTGTATGCTGTCTCATTATTGGTTTCAAATGGTTCGCATGTATCGCTCCATACCATCCCGCATTCAGGGCAATCAGGCATTGTGAAGGCAGAGACTGGAGCAGATATCAAAGAAAAAAAGAAAAAAAGGCATGAACAGAATATAACCGGGAATAAATAATATCCGGACTGGGTCATACGTGAACTCTTTTTTTCTCCACACTTAAACATTCTGAAACGTTTTGTGTAGCAGATACTCCTGGTGGTTTTTTTATTTTTTGTCCTAAAATGATAATTATTGAGTCATATCAGAGTTTCTTTGATCGATTGTATCAAACCCAGTATACGCTGAACTCATCATATGACCTTACGTATGTGGCATCATAAACCGGAAGATCTATATTCCTCAAAAAACTGTTTTGGATTCTGGAGCTCCACTCATACATCATCATGTCAATTCCACTGCCGCGATAGTAATTCAATCACCCACAAATCCTATGTAATAGAATTATAATAACTGAAGATCTGATCTGTTGCAACCGGTTGCAACAAACAGAACCAAAGATTTCAGGTGTATATCCACGAAGATCAAAGATCTCATTTCACCTCCAGCTATCTTATACAATCTGATGCAACACAATCAGGAGGAGTCAATTTAGAAGAATAGCCACCAGAAATGTTGCTCATCTCATAATAACACAATTATACCAACTAAATGGATTTCTAACTATTCTCCAGCAGTTTTAGCTAGCATGTTTATACCCTGTTTCATACAACGAGAGTATGTCACACAGCGACCTGATAAACGGGCACAAAAAACCAGGCCCTTACAGTCACTGTGAACTTAGATGAGTAGCGTTCACATGTCCTCCTACAACCGAAACTTCTCATCATCAAAATCCGGGTCCTCTCCCTTGAGGAGAACACCGGATGCGTTCAGTGCGATGCAACAGTCCGAATTTCAACCAGCCAAAATCAGGCTGGTTCTCCTCCTACATTACACAACAAATACTGAGGTATAATTTATGTTCACACCAGCAACCATCACCACAACCTATAATGACAGACAGATGACCCTGATACATTATCTTGAAAGCCGTTTAAAAGAGGGAAAAAACTTCTTCAAATCCAAGTACATCGCCAGGGACACCGGTCTTTCATCTAAAGAAGTGGGAACAAATATGGGCCTGCTCGCTGAAAACTGCCCAATGTTTTCAATCCAGAAGTACAGTTACTCAAACAGTACCACATGGCTGATTACACATCCCCAGGTATAACCACTTTTTTGCTCGTATCTTCACTGACCCAGAGACTCCATTAATTTGAAAAAAAACTCAGGTTTCTTAGTCAGATACAGTTGATACCAGGCCTCAAGTGTCTCTTCCCGCATGACTCCCAGCTTTTTCATCACCTCATATGCAAAATCAACAGATCCAACCCCACTTGCAGTGATGAGATTGCCATCAGAGACTGCAGGTTGTAATTGATAGTATTTTTCACCAGAATACCCGGGGCAGAATTGCTTCAGGACTTCGAGATCATTGCTCGTATGGGGCCGGTTATTGAGCAATCCAGCATTTGCAATGGCCATGGTCGCTCCACAGATAGCACCGACAACCATGCCAGTTTCAAGAATATCCCTGACTTTTCCAAGCACAGGCTCCTGGATCGGCTCAAGCCAGGTCATAGCCCCGGGAAGGATGAGAAGTCTGTCGGGAGCAGCCTCTATCTCATCTATCGTCATATCAGGCACAAGCCGAAGGCCACCCATGGTCGTGATTGGATCACGTGTCCGGCCGCATAAACGAAGATGATATTTTTTATCAGGAGACTGTAAAAATCTGCCAGATACAAGTTCAGGAAGAAGGAAGGCAGGTTCCCAGTCTGCCATAGTATCCTGAATATAGAGATAGAGAAGGTTCGTCATTTTTACTTATTAGGCATAATCTGATGAAATAATTATCCCAGTATATGAAAGTCACACAGGGAATATCTAATTCGTTGAGAATACCTCATTTCTTGAATAGAATTTAATGTATGGAGACTCTTCATAATCTCCAGTCAGGAACCAAATCCCTTAATTTATATCGGGCCCGTGATCTTTTCATCATAGAGTATTAACTTAAGTAAAACGATAGAACCTATCAATTAATACACTCTCCATCTCTATCCTGTTTGTGACAGTTCAGAAAATATCTACCATCATCCAATATGTGCCGGTTCAGGTGTCTGATCTGGAGCGGATCAATGAGTTATCCAACATGCCAGAATTAGCCGGCCATTTTGAGACCATTCCACCGGTATCGATGGAGACAACAAAGAATCTCTACAGGCAGATCGTAAGTGGTATCGTTTCTCTGTGGGGTATTCACGAGGAAGAACAAATAATTGGTGGAGCAGGATTCTTCGTTTATCCCCCGGGCACCAGGCTTTCACACACGGCAACTTTTTTCCTTTTTCTTGAACCTGATTCCTGGGGAAAGGGCATCGGTACGAGGACCATTCAGTTTCTTGAGGATGTTATTAGGAGTCGTGGATATATCAGGATGGATTGCATGGTGGTAATCCATAATAACAGAGCAATACGGCTCTATGAACATATGGGATTTAAACGGGAAGGAATAAAACAGAAAGCATACCTCTTTGACGGGGAATTTACAGATCTCCTGCTCATGGCAAAAGTCTTTCCATAACCATTGAATAGAACCGGTTTTAGGATACAGGCTAGTTCAGTTATCCTAACAAGACCTCCCCATCAAAGAGAATTTTTTGTATCGCAAAATAATGGGACAGGTTCCCTGATTTCCTTGAAAAAGAAGGTATTGTTCATAATCGGTTACCTTATCTCAATCC
Organism: Methanospirillum lacunae; assembly: GCF_003173355.1. Classification (NCBI taxonomy): domain Archaea; kingdom Methanobacteriati; phylum Methanobacteriota; class Methanomicrobia; order Methanomicrobiales; family Methanospirillaceae; genus Methanospirillum; species Methanospirillum lacunae. The sequence continues at coordinate 158,157 of NZ_QGMY01000006.1, forward strand.
CAAAGATTTGTAGTAAAGAACATGGCGACAGAACTATTTCATTTGAAACGGCACCTTATCATATGACTGAACGTCCTCTCCTGATATTGCTCGTACTAATACCAATACTCCTTGTGTCCAGCACCCTGGTATGTGCAGAAACACCAACTGATCTCTATAAGCAAGGGCTTGCTTATTCAAATCAGGGCAACTATGAAGAGGCACTCAAAGTGTTCAACCAGGCGATACAGATAAATTCAAACTCAACGTTGTTGTGGCTGAATAAAGGCAATACGCTATCTTCTCTCGGGAGGTATCAGGAAGCACTCGATGCTTTTGATAATGTGACACGGATTGATTTCTCAAACAAGGATGTATGGTACCCCAGGGGAGTCGCATATTCTGGCCTTGATAATTATGATATGGCTCTTCATGCGTTCAGCAAGGCAATCCAATATTATCCCAATAATGCACAGGCCTACAAGAAGAAAGGGGATTTATTCATGGCTCTTGGAAGATATGATGAGGCGATCCTGGCATACGACGAGGTGAGAAGGATTACTTGATACTCTCTTCATGCTCATTTTCTCGTCTTCCGACAAGAGAGAGTCATGCCTAAAAATAGATATCACCCGATATTTTCTTATGGTCATAATTTGAATTAGGATACAGGGCTCATAGATCCAGATAATGCATATCAGCTTGAACAAATCGTAATGCTCTATCAGGAAAATGACAAAAATTCATTCAATTTTATTTATATCCTCTGATGAATATTCTTACAAGACAGCCAGGGATGTGTTATCAGAAGATGGATACGAGATACTCTCGTCAGATAATACAGAAGTACTAATGAGACCATCAGGACTGTCTCCATTTTCCCTGATAATTATCGATATCTCTACGGCTGTAGGTACAATAACTCTATTAAGTCAAGAGATTGTTGACCAGTTGCCATTCTCCATCCCACTTCTTTTCATCCTTCCAGATACTGACACCTTTGTCCCAGACAAGTTTTCAGAATATTGTGTAGACTTTCTCAAAAAACCTTTTTCCAAAGATGAATTACTGTTAAGAGTCAGGAATAGTATTGCTCTTCACCATCTACAAACGCTCACCAAAAACCAGACCGGGATGATAAATCAGGAGTACAACGGTGATACTCCGGAATTACACCATACATTAAACCAGGAAATGGACTATTCTGACACCAGGGATTTTTATCTGAAGGTGTTGGATGATTTTCCAAATCCTGTCTGGCGCTCTAATATTTCAGGAAAATGTGACTTTTTTAACCGGAACTGGTTAGAGTTTACCGGGAGAGCAATGGAAGAGGAACTTGGTGATGGATGGGCAGAAGGTGTCCATCCGGATGACTTTGAAAGATGCCTTAAAATATATATTGATAATTTTGGTAAACAATTACCATTTGAGATGGAATATCGTCTCCGTTTTCATGATGGCACATACCGATGGATACTAGACTGTGGAAATCCGTTCTTTGAACCTGATGGAACTTTTAAAGGATATATTGGATCATGTTACGATATTCAGGACCGGAAAACTGCAGAAGAACTATTGAATAATGCAAATATTGAACTTGAAAAGAAGATATTAGAAATTAATACCAGCCGGTTTCAGCTGCAGGAGACTAAAGATTATCTAGAAAAATTGATAGCATCAGCAAACGCTCCTATCATTGTTTGGAACCCATTCTGCATAATAACCAAGGCTAACGAAGCATTGGGAGATCTAATTGGTTTATCACCAGCTGAAATTATCGGCAATAACCTTTCCTCAGTTTTTCCCCAGGAATTCCTGGAAAAAATCAAGATCGAAGAGCCAAACCTACATAATCGTGGTCTCAAAGAGGTTGTTGAGATACCCATAACTCACCAGTCGGGTGAGATGAGGATTGTTCTCTGGAATTTTGCCCCAGTTTTTAGTCATCCAGATGAATGTGTGGCGGTTATCGCTCAGGGGCAGGATATTACAGACCATATCCAGACAGAAAAGGCATTAAAACAGTTGAATCGGCAACTCAATCTTATGAGTAGTATTACCAGGCATGACATCCTCAATCAGGTAAATGTAATAAAATTAGTCCTTGAACTCCTCAAACCTTCTGTTCCACAACAACCATATAAAAAATATCTTGATGCAGTTGAAACAGCAACCGGAAATATCCACACACAGATAGAATTCACAAAAATATACCAGGAACTTGGATCTCATGATCCACAATGGGAGAACCTCTATATCCTGATTTGTTCCCTGCAAGTACCGGAAAAAATTTCTTTTTCATGTTCTATTAAAAAGATCGAGGTGCATGCCGACCATCTCCTCAGGCGTGTCTTTGATAATTTACTTGATAACTCGATAAGACATGGAGAAAAAGTAACAGAGATACATGTATCCTGCTCAAGAAATCCATCAGGAATCACTATAATTTGGGAAGATAATGGGATCGGGATTAAACAAGAAGAGAAGATCAAAATATTTGATCTCGGCTATGGCAAGAATACCGGTCTTGGACTCTATCTTATTCGGGAAGTTCTTCAGATAACAGGAATTACCATTGCAGAAACCGGAGAGGAGGGAAAGGGAGCAAGATTTGAGATCAATGTTCCAAACCAGGGATGGCGGATGTCAAAATAACCACGCCAGACGTGTTATTCAACTGGATATGTACATTTGTCTGTAACCACCCGGCCAATCAATTAGTAAAACTCTCAACTCTTTATGCCGCGATGATGACATCAACCACTATTCAAAATTACTAACCCAGATAATAAATATCATAATTCATGGCTGTTGCAACCGGTTGCAACTGTGTAAACTCATGAAATCCAGGATTTATTATCGCGAGACATCACAAACTTCAGTACTGAATCCTTTGATTGAAACCAGATGTAACACAAAATAATGAAGTCTGTTCTCGTAGCATACAGATCCAGATGACAATAACGGGAGAAATCATCTGCTTTAGAGAGAAAAATTATTTCTAACTATTTTCCATTAGTTTTTGCTATCTGGTTTATACCCTGTTTCACACAACGATAGTATGTCACACCAAGACCTGCACAAACCTGCCGGAAACCAACCCGGTAGGGAAAAGCAGGAATGTGCACAATAGATGAGCTGCGTTCAACATGTCCTCCTACAATCGATGCTTCTCATCATCACCTGGAACGAAAGCTCAATTTCGTTCCCTTCTCTCTTTCTGCTTTCTGCAATGATCCGAACGAATTCAACCAGCCATAATACGGCTGGTCTTCCTCCTACATACGAATTCTCTATTGAGACACACGGATCAAAAACCCTTTTAAGGACCACTACCTGGAATAATAGATTTACATGTTCGACTATTATCATAACAGAATAATGAGGGTTTTTCGAAGTACATCGAAAGGACGTTGATATCTCCTGAAAAGAGAAGAAATCGATGAAAAAACTGAGAAGGAAAGAAGATTAATGCTTACTTTAACCTGATCATTATACCAAACACAGGCACCGGTATCAAACCCGAAATAATAGATAAAATCGGGGATGCTCCTTTTTATGGGAGATTCTTCACTTCATGATCCGCTCTCCAAAGGTTTTGGTCAGGCAATTGTATAAAAGAGCGTTAAATTTCATGATGGAACTATTGAAGTATTAAGTGAGGGAGAAAAAAGGATCAACATATATCGTCACTCTTCCCCTGGAAAAACACAATGTGTACTAAATTATCAGACACATAATCAGACAGGTCAGGAGATAACCAGATGTTCATGTGTATGAGAGAAAAATCCCCCTCTCTGACCAAAACCTGCAATATCAGTTGGGATACCTGTTTCTGCAAAGAAATCACGAATCTGTATTAGTTCCAATCTCTGAACCGGACATACCCATGGCTCTGTTCCTGGCCGATCCAGTGAGTTCAGTTGTATCAGGTCAGGTCGGATGGATATAATTGTCTCTCTGCTATGGATCAATTCATCCTTTCCGGTGTTTATCCCGGGAACCAAAAATACTTCAGCCCATAACTGACCTGAAAACTCTTTACGAAGGGCGACTAGTCCACTTTTTATGGATGAGACTGAAATGTTGTGATATGGCCGGAAGATCCGATCCTGCATCGCCTGATCTGATGCAGGAATTGTTGGGATGATGAGATCAGCCGGAAGGAGATCACTTCTGACTTCAGGAAGCATACAGAGAGTCCCGTTTGTCAGAACTGCAACATGATACCAGGGATAGTGCTCTTTTAGATGTCTTATTACCGGACCAAGTAACCGGGAGAGCGTAGGTTCACCTGAACCTGCAAACGTGATATAGTCCAGATTAGGTTTCTTTACAAGAACACGATCTAGTTCAGCTAGAATATCTTTAAGAGGAAAAAAATCTTGCCTGGTAATGGTAAGATCAGTAGTCGCTCCACATTCACAGTATACGCAATTATAAGAACAGGTCTTGTAGGGAAGGAGATCAATGCCAAGTGATTTTCCAAGTCTTCTTGATGAAACTGGTCCGAATACGTATCTGTTCATTATGGAATCATCTTTTATAACTGAGTTATCCTGAGTTTGTTTTTAAGATATGAGAGAATGACGGTACAGGCAATGTCATCGCGTGGACACTGAATGATCCCCCGTCCTAACATATATATCCAGTCTCTTCACTTGTTGTCTTCTATGTTCAGGAAAATAAAAAAACCGGTATCTTTATGAAAGTAAAAATCAATTCGCTAATATTATGCCCGGATATCACATTGCCGGTGCTCCTCCCATCATAATAAAGACGCGGATTGAGAAGGTGTTCTTATTCCTAATATAAGTTCGGCTTATATTAGGGCAGATTCTGATGACAAGAAGTTGATATCAGTCCTTTATGTGGATGATGAAGAGGAACTTCTAAATCTGGGAAAAATTTTTTTAGAACAAACCGGGGTGTTCAGAGTAGATGTTCTCACATCGGCATCAGATGCGTTGAAATTTCCGTCACTTTCAGATTATGACGCGATAATATCAGATTACCAGATGCCTGAAATAGATGGGATCTCTTTCCTGCAACAGGTCAGGAAAATTCATGGAGACATTCCGTTCATACTCTTTACTGGAAGAGGTCGTGAAGAGATTGTAATTGAAGCAATCAATAACGGGGCCGATTATTACATCCAGAAAGGCGGAGATGCCACTTCACAGTTTGCAGAACTTGGATATAAAATTAAAACCGCAGTTGGAAGAAGGCAAACTGAACTTAAACTCAGGGAATCAGAGAAAAAGTTCTCTGACATCATTGAATTCCTTCCAGATGCTACGTTCGCAATCGACCAGTCCGGTTTAGTGATAGCCTGGAACAAAGCCATTGAAGAACTCACCGGGGTATCTTCTGAAATAGTAATGGGAAAAGGAAAAGAGACTTACCGTGCCGTTTTTTATTCTACTGATCGTCCGATTCTCATCGATCTGATTGATGAGCCTGAAGAACATATCAGGAAGTATTATTCCATAATTCACCGGGAAGAGGGTTCAATAACCGCTGAAGCTGATACGACTCAGCTGAACGGAAAAGGTATTTCTATTCTAACAAAGGTCAGCAGGTTATACGATCAGTCAGGAAGGGTTTCAGGTGCCATCGAAACTATCAGGGATATCACACTTGTTAAACAGTCAGATCATGAACTGAAGAGAAGTGAGGCGAGATACCACTCTATCGTAGATGATCAGATTGAGATGATCTTCAGGGTTGTACCTGATGGAACGATCACATTCATGAACGAAGCGTTCCGCCAGTTTACATCTAATCTATCAGGGTTTGCTCCAACAGAAGGAGATAATATTAGGGATTTTCTGCGGGATACCTACGCTTTGTTTGAGAAATCTCTCTTTCCACTCAACGAAAAAAAACCGGTGCGTGAGATAGATCAGGAGATAATCCATAACGATGGGAGGAAATCCTGGAAGTTGTGGTCTGTAAAAGCACTCTTTGACCGTAATAACGGACTTTATGAATACCAGGTGGTTGGAAGAGATATCACTGACACAAAAAAAGCTGAAGAGGCCCACAGAGAGAGTGAAGAAAAATTTCACAGATTTGCAGACAATGCCAGGGATATTCTTTACAGGATGACACTTCCAGACAGAAGATTTGATTTTATAAGTAGGGCAGCAACTACACTTACCGGATATACCCCTGAAGATTTTTATGCCGATCCAAACCTCCTAAAAACTCTCATTCACCCGGATTCTGTAGATGCATTCAACAAGCGATGGGTTGAAATTCTTGAAAACCGTAGTCCTTTGAATTTTGATTTCAAGATAATTAACAGGTATGGCAGACACCGCTGGTTTAACCTGAGAAATTCCATAATCACAGGCAAGAACGGAGAACTGGTTGCACTGGAAGGGATTGTAACAGATGTATCAGAGCAGAAAGAGATCGAAAATAGACTGAGAAGAAGCGAAGAACGGTTCATTGCAGTAACACAGAATGCAGGATCATGGGTCTGGGAATTAGACCAGGATGGTGTTTACACCTATGCAAGCCCTGCAGTTTACTCAATACTCGGGTACTGGCCTGATGAACTGATTGGTAAAAAACACTTTTATGATCTCTTTGATCCAACAGTCAGAGATGAATTAAAAAATATTACAATGAGTGCCATCTCTACCTTTCAGGTTTTCAACGATCTGGTAAACTGTAACCGTCACAAGGATGGGAGACAGATTTTTCTCAAAACTAATGGCATGCCAGTTTTTGATCAAAAAGGAGTTTTTACCGGATACTGCGGTGTAGACCTGGATATCACTACCGAGAGAGAAGTAGAACAGAGACTGGTTGAGAGTGAGGCTAAATTCCGGCTTCTTGCAGAAAATATCTCTGATGTTATCTGTGTTGTAGATTTTGACAGACGGTTTACATACATCTCTCCTTCTGTTCAGTTGCTGATGGAATTTACGCCAGATGAATTACTACATAAGAAAGTAGAGGAGGTTTTAGCTCAGGATACAATCAAAAAACTGGAACCGGTTCATAAAAAGTGGATAACTGCGATTTCAGTTGGAGAGGCGACACCCGATAATGATATCATTGAGATTGAGTTAAAACACAAAGATGGTTCAACAATCTGGGCTGATATGAAAATTACGACCATCAAGGATCAGAATAAAAAGGTCACCGGATTTCTCGCAGTAATAAGGGACAATACAGAACACAGACTGGCTGAAAAAGCCCTAATAGAGAGTGAAGAAAAATTTCGATCGCTTGTTGAGAATGCAAACGATGTGGTGTTCTCAATCACACCAGATGGTGTATTCACATACATTTCACCCAAATGGTCCGAACTTCTAGGATATGATGAGAGTGAAGGTATCGGAAAACGTATGTTTGCATTTATCCACCCTGATGATATATCGCACATGCAGGAATTTGTCTCAGAAGCCATCTCAAAAGGGAGACGGATGAGCGGGAATATCTACCGGATACGCCATAAAAATGGGACATGGCAGTGGCATTCTCAAAGTATATCTCCAGTATTTAACGATGAAGGCATAGTTCTTAGTCTCCAGGGAATATGCCATGATATTACCAGACTAAAACAGAATAAAGTTGTATTGGAAAGAGCAAACCGTCAACTAAGTCTGCTAACCGGAATCACAAGGCATGATATACTCAACAAGATCACGGTAATCCTTGGTTGCGTGAGCGTTGCCCAACTGGATTGCAAAAATGAAGAAATTAACTGGATTTTAAATAAGATACGATCTGCAACAAATGACATCAAAAATCAGATTGAATTCACCAGGATATATGAAGGTCTTGGGGCACAGGAGCCACAATGGGTGGAACTGGAAACAGTTATTCCAACTACGACTATTCCATGTGAAATAACCATGAATTCTGATCTAAAAAAGATATCCATCCTTGCAGACCAGATGGTAAAAAGAGTATTTTATAATCTTCTTGACAACTCAGTCAGGCATGGACTTAAAGTGAATACCATCACGGTATCAACAAATGAAGACAAAGGAGAACTATTTGTATTATGGGAAGACAACGGGATAGGTATCCCTTTCGAAGAGAAGGAGAAGATATTTGAGCGGGGATTTGGAAAGAACACAGGCCTAGGTATGTTTCTTGCAAGGGAGATCCTATCTCTTACCGGAATTTCAATTCAGGAGACAGGAGAGCCAGGAAAAGGGGCTAGGTTTGTGATCAGGGTTCCTGGAGGAGTCTTCAGGACAAGAACGTAATAGATACCATCGCTAAAAAAGTATAATTACTCTTTTGTACTCTTTTCAGGATCACAGGTCGCTGATCCGCCTCCATACTCCATTCGGAACATGAATCTCAAACCTTACACCACTGTCTGCTTTCCCGGTTTCAACAATTGATATGCCGGTGATCTGAAGGATCTCATGAACCAGGAACATCCCAAATCCGGTATTTTTACCGAATCCTCTCGTAAATATCAGCTCTTTTTCATCATCAGCAATACCGATTCCATTATCAGAATACACCAGCACAATTCCTTTCTCTGCAATCTCAATGTTGAACGATATCTGGGTTACTTTCATACCATGCCGGAGTGAGTTCTCAATAAGATTAAAGATCACTTTCTCTAACATATTGTCTGCATATATCTCGATATTGGAGACTTCATTGGAGAATTGTACTGTTCTCTCTCTGAACTGACTGGCTGAACGTCTGAAAAGAACACCAACATCATGCCAGCCAGGCTTTGTAACCCCGACATCCTGATAATCACGGGTGAACTCTATCTGAGTCCTCATTTTCTTAAGAACAGAACTCATCATATTCAGGTATAGGGAGTTTTCCTTGTCATCCGGGTTTTCATTGATGATATGTATATACATGATAATTGAGGTCATCAGATTGAGCAGATCATGTCTGGTAATGCTTGAAAGCAGGTTCAGTTTAATGTTAGCTTCCTGAATTGCTCCTTCAAGTTTCCTCCGCTCGGTGATATCAATTCCGACAGAAATGACAGATGTTACAGTCCCGGTATCATCCCTGATTGCACGGTTGGTCCAGAGGATCCAGACAATCTCCCCGTTCTTTTTTCGGTTTGCGTTCTCACCCTGCTTGGACTTCTCTGAACTTGACTCAAGTTCATGTATAAACTGATTCGTATCTTTGTCATTCCAGGTATCTTCTGGAATTATTGTCCCAATGAGGTTCAGTCCTACCAGTTCATCGGCAGTATATCCGAAGAACCGTTCAGCATAAGGGTTGATATACGTGATAACTCCATCAGGAGTAAAGGTCACCAGAATGTTATGGATATCCTGAACCAGGTTTCTGAACTTTTCCTCGCTTTTTTGAAGTTCCTTCTCCCTGGTAGTGAGAAATTGAATATATTCCAGTAATTTTTTCTGTGTTGTACTCAGTTCCTTACTCGCTTGTTCCAGTCCTTGTGTTTTTGCCTCAACAATCATTTCAAGTTTTACACGGGACTCTGACACTTTCTGCTCTGCCTTGTGTCTCTTCTTAATTAGTATTATATGAACAGCAATGACCAACACCAGGCACATGATGAGAAAAAGGGCTAAAATTATTGTCCCGGGTTCAACAATGATGGATGCCGGCTTATTGATAACTGTTGATCCAGGAGGGAGAACGGAAGGATTTAGTCCGTATTTAACCATCTCATGATAATCAAATACAACCGGATTCGAACTATCTTTTCGAACTGGTATTTCTGATGGTGGAGTTCCTTGCAGAATCAGGTCTGCCATCAGGGCTGCATTTCTACCCTGGTCATATTGGGAGATGAGTGCTCCTCCTACAATCCCATCACCCATTCCATAATACCAGAGATGGAAAAGGGGGACATGCAGGTTCTGCTTTATAAACAGAAGGCTCTTGTCAAAATCTGTAGTAACCTGGTTTTTATCCTTAAAAGCAGAGAGGAGAAGTACTGAAGAGGACTGATTTATTGCCTGCAGTTTCTGGGCATATTCATTCCAGGTCAGGTTAGCAAGTGAAAGAACCGTTAGATTGTATCCGGGGTAGGAGGAGCGATATCCAAGAAATTTTTCAACATCTGCTTTTCCACTGATGGTATCATCAGATAAGGCAATTATCGTTCTGGCATCAGGCTGCAATTGAATCATCAGATCAATGGTCTCCTTCACAGACACTTCTTCCATTACACCGGTGATGAATGGGTTTGTTTCTGGAAGACCTACTCTGCTCTGCTCATTGATTCCAAAGAAAACAATAGGTGTGTTGTTGAATAACTCATGTTGCTTTTCGAGAACAAGATTCAGGGCACTATCATCTGCAACAAGGATGAGATCATACGCTGGAAGACGTCTGATTTTTTTGGTTAAACGCTGTGAAAACTCATTGATATCTTCAAGAGATGGAAAACGTTTGGCATCCATGAATTCAATGTCAAGGTCCACTTTTTCAGGGGAGAGAACAGACTTGACACCATCTATCTGATGAAAGACCGTGGGAAAATCTGGACTATATGAACTAATAAGAAGAATATGAGGATTGGCATGGATCTGATCCGGACTCAGATCACACAAAGACACACTAATACAGCATAACAAAACGAACGTTAGTACAAGGAGGAACACTCTGCTTTGGTTCAAATCTCTCTCCTCCTATGACAGAGGTATTCACCATATTGAGGGATAAATCTCACTGATAGCAGAGGATAATGGATAGTGACAAAGGATATAACTGGAGATGAAAATCCCTCATATTGCTGTTCATTCAAAAAATTTTGATCATAATAATCCAAGCAAATCTTCTCATAGATGAACATACATCTTCAATTATCAAGCAGGTCATTACCTGGAATCCCGTCTTTTTTTTGGGGAAAATATATAGATCTATTGGATAATTACCCAGGATGTAATATATTTGTTAAAATCTGATAGAAACACAAATAAAATCAAGAAATATATAATTTATCGGAATCCAATACCCAATTTGATGATTTCTGCTTAACTGAATTCTTGAAAAGAAAAGAGGTTAAAGAATGTGTGATATTATCTATAAGTCTTCAAGAATTAGCATTAGAGAGCATACATCAACGGATCTTTATGATTTGCATCGATTAATCTCTAATAAAGAAATAATGAATTACATTCCAAAAATTTATTGTGAAACTATAGAAGAGACTAAAAAAAAATTGACAGATGCAATAATAGCACAAGGGATGGTAGATCGAATACAATACTATTATGCCATTGAATCAATTTTAAACGAATATATTGGTGAAATAGGGGTCACCATCATAAAAACATCGACAGAAGGAAAAATTGGAGATTTAGGGTATTTCCTATTGAAGGAATATCATGGTGTTGGTATCGCCACTGAAGCAGCACTTGCAATATTAAAGATCTTTTTCGAAGAAAAGAATTTCTACAAAATTGAAAGTGGATGTTTCATGGAAAACAGCGCTTCTGAAAAGGTTATGATAAAAATTGGAATGAAGAAAGAAAAATACCTGATAAAACAAAGTCTTCATAAAGGGATTCTGAAGGAACGAGTTGAATATGGTATATTGTGCGATAGGTGGAAAGATATAAAATCTTTTGCTAAGTGATTCTATTCGGGACTTGGTATGTAATCTCAACTGGTATATATTGTTCAAGATTTTTTGATGTCAACAATGGTGTAAAATCCCTAACATGGGCAAAATTTTTGGTAGTGGCCTAGGATACAACTGAAATAAAAATCGCTCATATTACTGTTCATTCAAACAATTTTGATCAAAATGATCCAAGCATATCTTCTCAAAGGATGAACATACATCTTCAGTTATCAAGCAGGTCATTACCAAAGAAACATGAAGTACAAGTCATAGAGAGTAAAACCCATGTTCCATTCCCCTAATGTGGCTTTGGATCATTATACGGTTTAGTGAGCGTGACTCTCTTACCTTAACCGATGATATATGAATACCTATATAATTCCTGAACGAAGAACAGAATAAGAGGATAAAAGAAGATGGCATCACCACTACTTGCAGCAATACTTTCGTTTTTCATACCAGGACTCGGTCAGTTCTATACCGGACAACTCATAAAAGCAATTGTGCTCTTTATTGCTGCGGTGATATTCGCATTGCTCTCAACAATTATCATAGGGATCCCGTTCTACATTATTGTCCTTGTCTACAGTATCGTTGATGCATACACCGCTGCAAACAAGAACTAACGAACAATAATGAAATGAATCCTCCCCTTCCCCATAATTTTTCCCGATCTCCTGTTGAGGAGGTCTGCTGTTCTCTTGAACTGATAACTCAACCAATTTTGATTACAGTTGCTCCCCCATATCCAGGATGGGGATCAATCAAAACCAGACTTACAGATGAGATTACAGGACTTAGAGATATCAATGAGGTTACAAGATGCAGCCTGCAGTACAGGGATAGATTTCTTCTAGATGAAGATGGATTTTCAAGAATTATCAACGAGATCAAATCAGATCTCTTTCACATAAACCAGATAACAGGTATAGAATTCATGATAATCCCCATTATCCAGAGGATGGAACATCAGATCAGTGTCAGGACAAGATATGAGGTGGGAGATCATCCGTCCTGGATTCTAATCTTCAATCTTCAGACCTATACAAGTTTTAAACCTGAAACCCCGGCTGATATTCTTTCATGGTTTGATAAAGCACATGCAATCATCCACACCCTCTTTGATCAGATTGTTCCAGAAGAGATCATTGAACTGATCAAATGAGAGAAGTCAGGAACATAATCTTGACAGGTCTGATGTTCCAAGATACTCTGTAATCAGTGAGGATAGGTTTACTGTTCCGGCAGTTTCAAACAGTTGTTTTCGTAAGGCAATACCGTTGCTCTGATTCAGTACACCTTCACCTTGAAACCTGGAGAATATGTTATTGGCACAGACCTCATCATACACGTAATGCCAGTATATTCCCGCATTATCTGATACAAAAAATGCCGGATTCAGGATCAACGACGAGGGGGCTGATGAAGCCTGATAGCCGGTCATGTTCTCGTACAAACTGTTATACAGGTTTATGAAATCAGGAGTTCCATTTTCAGAGTGGATTTCAATATCCAAAAGCGAGAGGAAGTACGGATACACACTGATGTATCCCGGACCCCAACCTGCATCTTCTCCATGACAGGCGAGAATCTGGTTATGTATAGATGAAGACTGACCTTTCGGAGTGTTTATAGTTGCAAATATGCGATCCAGAACTTCAGGAGTCCATAATAACTTCTCAAAAAATAGCGAGAAAATTTCACTGAATCCTCCAGAATCTCGTGCACCACTGGAAAGAGCCGCATACCTGCCAGTGGCAAGACTGTGTCTTAAAAGATGTCCATACTCATGAAATAGCACCTGGATATCAACTGGAGAGAGAGAGATCTGATCAATGTTCTGAGGTCCCGGAACAGAAATTACCAGAGCTGAAACAGGAGGGACCCATGCACCATTTGATTCATGACCGGCACGAAGGTAGTATGTCTTTCCGGTTGTACTTCCTGCACCAGGATCAGATTTTATCCAGAGGTAAAACCAGGCCTGTGTATTTGAAGAACCGGGATCTGTGATCTTATACAGGTGTATATCAGAAGGAGCTGACGACGAAACAGATGTTATCGAAATCCCAAATAAATCTGCCACGAGACCATTGAGTCGTTCAACCACGATATCTGCATGAACTGCAGTTGAACAAAATGCTGCAGACCTATTTATCTGGTGCGTTGACCGGAGAAGTTGAATTTCATAATCATAAACAACCGTCGCTCCGGGATCATTTTTCTTCTTTTCATTGAGGAGTTCTGCAGCTTCGATATGCGATGCCTGGTTGAAAGGACCTGATTTATTGGTAAGAAATAAGAGGAGTTTTGTTCGATCAATTGGGATACCAGACTGTGCAATCTGATAATCCGTAAACGAAGGATACCCGATAAGGGCTGTGATTTGATTCCTCAGTCTAACAATATCAGGAATCAGCTGAAGGTTTAGTGTTACATTTCCATCCTGCTGATTTGCATAGTAGACCGAACAACGTTCAGAGAGGTTTTTGCCAAGAATGTTCATCTCACTCTTAACCTCAATAGGTAGGAAAGCCAGCCTGAAATCATCAGTGAGCCTTTTGTGAAGCTCTTGATCGTGCTTCTGATCAGGAGTTACCATAGAGAGGGCATGTGCAATATCCTCACGCAGGTATACTGAATTCAGAAATTCATCTCGTTTGAAGGAGGCCGATTCAGCGTCCTCCTTTACAGCCGAATTGCTGGTAATATCAGCAACCAGTGAATATTTGAGAGTCTTTTCATCAAAATCGGCAAGGATTGTATCCAGTCTGATATCAGTGTTCGTGACGGTACGGGAAGAATCAGGTATTGCAGTGAGATCATCAAGGTTCCGGGTGGTTTCAGTGATGGTCTGGTTGATCTCAAGGGGAATTTCTCCGGGAAGATAGTTTAACCGAACAGGATCTCCGGTATTAGGAGATATATGCCCGGTGTGAATGGGATTCTGATTTCCAGAGATCCAAAGTACCGGAATCGATATGAGTACCAGAAAAAGGATCACTACTCCTGTCAGGATGATCTTCCGGCCCATACTCTTGTATTAGCGTCAGAGAGATATGAAGTTCAAGTCAAAAATGTAATTTAAACTAGATAAAAAAAAGGATATGTAGTTAGAAAAACAATTCTATTATTTTGTTTTCTATAATCTAATATTTCCATCTATGCCAATCGGTAAAGGCGAATACCTGCGAACCCTCACCGCTGCAACGGTGCATATGAAGTCTGTACCGGTAGGTACTGACCTTGCAGGAAGTTCTCCCCCATCAGTATTTATTGGCTCCTCAAACTATCCAAACCTCTATGCAGGCCCGATGATTGCACCGGTACATGGTGACACATCAGTCATGGATCGACCTGAAGAATGGATTCCGGGCAACATTCCACAAGAGGAGATCATACGGTACCGGCTCAGCCTGGTCAGGGGATTGCACCAGGTTAAAGCAACAGACATTGATTCCAGGTTTGTCGGAAAACTCCAGGAGATAGCACTTTCAGACAATTCAATAGAGAGTGAGGCTACTTTTTCCACGGCCCCTGCGGGATTTTCATTTAGCGAGGAACACACTCCCTATGGTCCAAGTGCACCGATAAAGAGTCTTGAGATAGAAGAGCAGAAATGGAATCATGACCTTGAAAAAGTGTATTATGATACCGATCTCAGGGCTGCAGATGCGGTCGTAGACCTGCACAAGGGGGGTATCCCATTTTCACACATTCAGAAAGCATTTTCTGTCGGAGTGATGGGTAACAAAAGGGGAAGACATCTGGTGCCTACCCGGTGGTCAATTACCGCATGTGACACCATAATCGGAAACAACCTGCTTAAAGAGGTGAAGAAATGTTCAGCTCTTGATACCTGGAAGGTGCATGAGTTTAGCAGTCTCAATAACCGGTACGCTGTCATACTCATGCCAACGCCTTGGCAGTACGAGTGGACAGAGGCATTTGTCAGGGTGCTAGGAAGCGAGGAGGTTGTCTTCTCTGACCATGAACTGCATAAGCCAAAGACCAAGTACTCACACCTTGGCGGATGTTATTACTCCTGCAAAATGGCAGTTCTTGAAGCACTGGCAGAGCAGCAAAAACAGGCAGGAGCAATCATTCTCAGGGAAGCAACATCAGGGTATGTTCCGCTTGGGGTATTCAATGTACGGGAAAACGTGCGCAATGCCATGATGCAAAAACCCAGGGAGTTCGAAGATGAAAAACAGGTAAAGGATTACCTGTCAGGCACGTTCACACTTCCACTTAAACGGTTCGAGGAGGCAGGGGTCCTCTTTCGTACGCTCGGAAAAAAGAGGCAGACAACCCTTGGAGAGTTCTAATCAATTATAGTGTTTCCATCAGACAGACTGCCTAAAAAAAGGATACGAAAATGAGGCAGGAATCAGGTTTCCTCATTCTCTTCTTCTTTATTCTCTTCTCTCTCGTCCTCTTCTGGCACATTATCCTCTTCTTCAGTCACATCTTCGGACTCATCATCACCTTTTCGCCGAAGTACGTAGACCAGAAGAACCACAAGTCCGGCTATGAGGAGGCCGACACCCATTCCGGTTACAAGAGAGAAGATCCGGTCATCTGATTGCTCTGGCACCGGAGTGGCGACAGGGAGCAGTGTCTGAACCTGTGTTACCAGTGTTACTTGTGGAACCTGTGATATTGTTGGGATCAACTGGGTTGAACTTCTCACCGTTGGAGTTACATTCACCGATTCATTTGAACGATTCGAGGAACCATTTTCAATCTGTGCAGGTGTCTCAGGCTTGATCGTCGGCTGAATCGTGACTACCGGAGTTGGCTCCGTTATCGTGAGAAGACCGGACGTTGTCGCTTCTGACTCAACAGCCTGCACCAGAACCCTGTACTCTCCGGGAGCTAACTTTCCTTTCGGAACCGTTAGTGAGAAGTACCGCTCACCTACTCCCTCCTGGATTTCAGCAGTTCCTGAGAAGCCATACGAATCATCACGAATCTCCTTTCGTGTTGGGGCAAATTTATTATCGCTCACCTCTATCATGAGCCGTTTGCCTGCACCAAGGTTGGTGGTTCCCCAGATTTTTACAGGACCATCTGAATCCTGTCTGAGTGAGGTAGAATTGAGAGTGATCTTCGGGCTCATGACCCTGATGTCCCATCTGGTATAGGTATCATCGATATATGCACTATTAAGGGCACTAATGAGTGCATTGGCTCCGTCAGATCCCATGAGGGCTCCGGGACCGCCGACCCGGAATATTGGAGCTCCTGAATACGGATATCTACCAAGGACGAGTTGCCGTTGCCCATCTGGCCAGATATCGAACTCTCCGTTTGTCATCGGATGCTGGATGATAACAACGTACTGACCGGCAACCATGTCATTCGTCTGCCATCCTGGAATCTCATACTCAAAGTGTCCATCTCTCTCAACAGAAGCCTGGTCATACCTGAAGTAATTTCGTCCAAAGATCCAGACTGCTACGGTTCCGCTACCGACACCGGAACTCATCCCGGTAAGAGTGAGTGAATCTCCTTTCGCAACCTCGGTCTCCTGAGGCATGAGAGACACATAGGGTCTCTTGAGTGTGAGCGAGATTGTCTGGTACGGAACTGACCCCAGATTGTTCCGGCTTACCGGAGCAGGAACTGCATAAATCGTGTATGTTCCTGCATCTAGTCCGAGTTCACCGGTATAGAGCCGGTAATCCCAGGTCTCACAATCACCAGACGCTGTGGTGAACGAAGACGGGTTACCGGTTGTAACAGCCTGACGGGGCCGGTCAAGTCTTCCTCCTGCAGATGGAAGATTCGGACCAGTTATGAAGAGGTAGGTATCACAAGACTCTGAGTTATGGCCAGAGAGCCTGACCTCCTCTCCAATAGCGTACACATCTTTTCCTGTCGCCACACTGACCGATCCCTTCTGGACGGTTATTGGGATCTCATCTGTATGAATATTTGATCCACCCGACTTACTCTCAACCTTTAGCGTATACCTCGCATCATCAGTTTGATCGGTGGTCCTCAGCTCAAGAGTGCGTTTCCCATTCCTGTCAGGCACGATCATCCCGTAATATTTTACGCCATTATATGGCTCACGGGGTACAAGCTCCCTGATGCTTCTTCCCCCTTCAGATGTCGGGCGGTATGATCCGATCAAGTAGGGACCATCCGGAGAGTCCTGACTGACTCCTTCCTGGGCAAAGAGTATCATCGGTGGCTGATCTCCAGGACTGCCGGTCCTTGATCCAGCATCAACCCAGAAGTAGACAGGCACTCCCGGGGTTCCGGAGATGGTTACAGAGAAAGAATGACCCCTGATAACCTGATCATCACGGGTTCCGATGGTGGTACGATCTGAACCGAGGGTTATTGAAGCGCCCCTGATGTTATACCCTGCCGAAGTTGATTTAAGATTCTCATCTACACGGTTGAACGCAAGTTTTGGTTGAATTGTGTACATACCGGCTGCGTAGAGATAATTTCCACTTCCAACAGCTCCCGTGTCCCATCCACCGGTCTGGATAGCTGGGAAGACCTGAAGAGAATCCTGTGGAGTGATCCTGGTCAGAGAGATACTGCTTCCGGTTTTCGTCTCCACAGCAGTAAGAGTCCCACCTCCGGGTGTTGAAATGAGGAGATCAAATATTCCGTCGCTGGCAGGATTGTAACCGGGCCGCTGCGCTACTGATCCAAGGTTCGTATCCATCTGGAACAGGAGATCTGATCCCCGTGGCACCGTTCCGGATGAGATATCTTCCATAGTCAGCCGCTGCAGGATTCGAACGCTTACCCTTGGCTCCCGGACATTGAAAGCGATACTGCCAGGAATTGCCTGCCTGCTGTCCCATTGATACCATGAGCCGGTGCGATCTGAATAGAGGTTTGGACTTACAGAAAAGGAGGACTTTTCCAGGTGCCTGATATCAAGAGGTATGTCACGACCCGGTGATGATCCTGGAGGATAAAACGCGATTTCATCATAAGGAGCTGGCACTGCAGCCCTCACGTCAAGCCCTTCTTCACCAAGAAAGACATCTCCCCCGGGAGGGATTACAACTGATGTGGCTGCTACAAGTCCGGGGATGATCAGAAAGAGTGCGATAAGAATGAGAAACCTGATAGTCATGAGTCATCCTTTCAGGCGGAAAGGAGATGAGGCTTCCCATGACAAAAAGTCAAGGAGACTATTCCAGGTAAAGACCCCGTGGAATAGGGTCTGTTGATCCTGAAAGCACGGTGAAGGCATCATACTTTGTAGCCGAAGAACCATTTGTAATCTTTATACTCATATTGTATACACCTGTAGAGGCCCCCTTGAGCGGAAGGGTAACGTACATGGTTGAACTTGTATTTGTCTTACCTTTGGTCCAGCTCCCTTTCAGAGTTTTATCCCCTTTCCAGAGTGTCACCGTACCGGATCCAAGGTTTTTGCCAGTGATAGTAATATTAAGTGGGCCAGTACTATGCCCAAATGCCGGATGAATGATCAGAATTGAGGGGAGAGTACTATTAGACTGGCTGCTATTGACCGCATACTGGCTGAAGACCTGGACACGGTTGTTGTAGGTATCACAAACATACACAGATCCGCTGGCATTCGCGATGAGTCCTTCAGGGTTATTGAATTTTCCGGAGTCTGTCCCGTACCCGCCCCATGATTCTGTCTGGGTTCCATTTGATGTGAACATTCGTATAGCGTTCAGATCGGTATCTGTAACAAATACATATCCTGACTCATTCACCGCTACCCCTTGCGGATTGACCATACTTGTCTCTGAACCATTCCATGAACTCTGGTAATACCCGGATGTGTTGGATTTTACAATCCGTGAATTATACCGGTCAGCGACATACACACTCCCATTTTGTTGTACAGCAATACCAACAGGAGAGTTTAGCTCACTGTTGTTTGTTCCCAATGAGCCCCAGGAAGTAATGTACTGTCCGATGGAGTTGAACTTCTGAACACGGTTGTTACCCGTATCAGAGACATATACCGTCCCCACAGCATCTGCGGTTATACCTCCAGGCCGAATAAACTGGCTCATGTTAGAGCCATAACTCCCCCACGAGAGAAGATAATCCCCTTTAGGGCTGAATTTCTGAATACGGTTATTCCCGGTATCTGCAACATACACCCCACCACACTGGTCAGCTGCAATACCAGACATATTTCGAAACTGCCCTGCATTTGACCCGTAACTCCCCCAGGAGAGGAGGTAATTACCAGTTGAATTAAATTTTTGAATCCGGCTGTTTCCTGTATCTGCCACGTAGATATTGCCAGACTCATCAACAGCAATAGATGAAGGGTTCTCAAACTGGCCTGCAGCCGAACCCTGACTTCCAAAGGAGAACAGGAACTGGTAACTTGTATTGACTGCAGAGACCGGCTGGAACAAGCATGCACCTCCCAGGACGAAGAGCACCAGACAGAAAGCGGTTACACGTTTCATTCCTCACCCGATATAGGAGAATATGGGTCTCTCGTTTATAGATAACAATTGGGAACTGAAGGGTTGGATATTGCATTCTCACATGCTGAATCGGTTTAAAATTGGATTTGTCTGCTGACGTAAGAAACAATTGGTACACTCGCGGTTACTTTGAATACCATGAAAAAGAGAATATCAGTATCCACGGAGGTGGAGTATCTATTATGTCACTCTTTACCTGGAATGAGAAATATTCAGTTCATGTTGAAAATATGGACAATCAGCATAAAAAACTCTTTGAACTTATCAACCGGCTCCATGAAGCCATGTCAACTGGAAAAGGAAATGCCGAGCTCGGTGAGATCCTAAATGGGCTAAACGAGTACACAGCCACCCACTTTGCAGATGAAGAAAAATACATGGAGTCCTTTGGATATACCGGTCTCGCAGAACAGAAAAAGCAGCATAAAATATTCATTGATAAAATTAACGAATATGCAAAGGAATTAAGTGAGAAGAGATTAGGGCTTTCGATAGAGGTTCTTAATTTTCTAAAAGATTGGCTGGTGAATCATATCCAGAATATTGATACGAAATATACAGAAAATTTCCATGCCCATGGTTTGGAATGAACGAATCATTAATTGACCTAATTAACCTGAAGGAACCATTTTTTTCCTGATTCACAGATCCGAGTCGCAGTCTTGAGATGAAACATTCTCCTGGCTCTCTTCAACCTGAAGGAGAACCACATCACCGGTTTTTCTGGTTGAGATGAAGATATTTACTGGGACACAGTTGCCCTGGATCTCCTTTTCGATTGTTGCAGGACGTTTGTCTACAGATTTTCCAGTCTGGTACGTCTCTTTTACCGAATTTCTTATAACACAGCCGGAACAGTGCGTTGATTTTCCACATCCTCCAGGGCACCTTGCATAATCACACTCAAATACTTCGCCCCCGAGATGTCCAATTGCCGAAGTAGCCTCATTTTGTGAAATTTTATTGATCTCCTGATTTGCACAGAGGATCTGCATATCCTCATCAACAAGCACCACAGGATGGTCAAGCATATTGATATACTCGCCAATATCGACACCCATACTGGCCTTGATGTGATTATAACAAGACGTACATACACCATGTGATATCTTGTCATTATCTTGGGCATCAGAAGATAGTTCGTCATTACAGAATGCGCAAATCCGTTTCAAAGTATATCTCCCCGCAGATTCGCGTGGTTGTTCTTTACATATCGACTCCTCAAGGTATGAGACTTAGGAAACCGGCCAGTAATATATTTTCTAGAACTGAGTAAAATCAGAGCCAAAGAAACAGGTCCCAAAAAACTAGACTATAAATACTGTGACACAAATCTCTGGTTACCAGGTGAGCAGGAATGAATACACGTGTAACTGCGATAATGGCCCTTATTCTGATACTGGTTATCATACCATTCCCCGGAGTAGCAGATTCTGATGCAACCGGCCCTACTACAAAAGTTACTGATCCCGGAGGGCAGACCATTACAATCGTGGATGACCGGGGTCAGTATATAACCATTCCATATCCGGTAAACCATGTGGTATTCCTCGTAGAAAACGCAATGAACAGCATGTATGCAGTTGGTGGTGCCGACAAAATTTCAGGAATCGGACCTATCTGGATGTCTGAGAAAAAAGAGCCATTCTTCCAATCTATCGATCCCGGATATAATGATAAACCAAAAATCACTACAAACGGCGGAACAGTAGACCTTGAAGCACTAAAAAAGGCAGATCCGGACCTGGTTGTCCTCTGGTCAGCAGACTGGAACGATGAAGCCACAAAATCTATCAGACAGGCGTTGAATGTGCCTGTATATGGTGTGTATTACACCAAACTCTCTGACGTCTCGAGAGCGAATAATGTTTTTGCAAAAATTATCGGAAATGAAGCACGAGAAGCCGAGGTGTCAGCGATTATGGGAGAATATACACGCATGGTAACCGATAAAACCGGAGGCATACCGGATGAGAACCGCCCGAGGGTATACTGGATGTGGAACGACATCTATGGGACAGCAGGGCTGAACAGTGCTACCAATGACCTCATCAGACTAGCTGGTGGAAAAAACGTGCTTGAAGAGGCTAACCTCAAAGGAAAGATGCAGGAACACCCAAAAATATCTCTGGATCTTTTAAAGAAGCTGGATCCTGATGTCATCTATATGTGGTATAATGAGAACGTGGATCCTGCGGACGTATTAAATGGAAACGGTGATTTTGCAGAGTGGAAAAACCTGAAAGCAGTGAAGACAGGAAAGGTCTTTGAAGTTACTGATCCTTTCATTTATGATTCATTTTCTCCACAGCAGCCACTTGCACTGATGGCTATCGCCAAAGATCTTCATCCTGAACTCTTTTCAGAAATTCATCTGGACCAAGTCATCGATTCATTCTTTGTGAAGATGTACAGGGTTCACTACCCGGGATTTTCTCAAGCATAATTTTTTGTTTGAACAGAGGAAACACATCCTATGGCTGAACAGAAGCCAGAAACGGGTAGAATCACAAGTTTCGGAATAATTATATACTATTGGGAGGCATCCCGAATCAATGAAACTCAGATCCAAGGTTCTTCTTCTGTACTTCTGCATCATGATCCTCGTTTTGATCTGTGTCGGAATACTACTGCCTTCTTCTCTGCATGAGAAAAACCTTGGAAGGATTCAGACTGATACAACAAATCAACTCAAACACATTGATTTTGCTCTCTCTAATTTCATCAGCGAACTTGAGAATGATGTGAGACAACTCAAAGACGATGAAGATGTAAGATATCCGGATGATACTGGTTTTACATCATTTCTCAATGCATCCGAAGACACATTTCATTACTCAATCACAAGCCATGAACAGGCCATCATTAATGAATTAAACTCATTCAGACTGACTCATCCGGTGGTCAACTCTGCATACATGGGAAGAGAAACGGGAACATTTGTCAGATCGCATCCACGCCCGAATTCAACAGCATATGATCCCAGGACAAGACCCTGGTACATCCTGGCAAAGGATCATCCTGGAGAAGTCAGAATAACTGACCCGTACCAGTCAGTAACTTCTCCTGATCTAAATATCGGGATCGTCTCGGCATTGACATATCCCAACGGATCAGTGTATGGGGTGATTGGTGCAGACATCACCCTTGTTGATTTAACCAAATACATGACCGAATTTGATTTTGGGAGAGATGTAAAGATCATTCTGGTAAATAAGACAGGTACTATTCTTGCTGCTAAAGATCCCTCACTCATCTTCAAGAATATCAGCCAGGTTACCGAAGATCATACAGAGACTTTTATGCAATCAGAAGAAGGTATGATGACTCTCCATGATTCATACCTGATATACTACACATCCCCGCACCTTGGGTGGAAGTACGGTGTAGTAATTCCTTTCTCACAGATCGAGAGAGAGATGTTTGATTCCATCATCACTATCCTCATTTTTGTATTTATTGCACTCATCCTGCTCAGTCTTCTCACAATAATAATTCTCGATCGCACAGTCATCAATCCAATCTCAACACTCACCACTGTCGCACGCAGGATCACAGAGACCGGAGACCTGAATCAGGAGATTATAACAGATACAGGAGGAGAGATCGGTGAATTAGCCCACTCATTCAGTACCATGATTGCGACAATCCAGGTGAAAGAGGATGCACGACAGATGGCTATCGACGAGTTGTCACAATACCGGGATCACCTGAGTGAGATTGTCAAAGAACGGACACTTCAGCTCGAAGAGGCAAACATAAACCTGTTACATGCCAAAGAACGGGCTGAGGATGCAGACCGGCTAAAATCTGCTTTTCTTGCGACAATGTCGCATGAGCTCAGAACACCTCTCAACTCCATCATTGGTTTTACCGGAATACTTCTACAGGGGCTTGCAGGCCCACTAAATGGTGAACAGGAGAAACAACTCGGACTTGTTCAGTATAGTGCCAGACATCTCCTGGATCTCATAAATGATGTTCTTGATATATCAAAGATAGAGGCTGGTGAACTAAAGATTGCTCATGAACCGGTGGATATCGCTTCTTCAATTAAATCGGTGGTAAAGACCATTCAACCGATAGCAGCGGGAAAAGGGCTGGAGGTAGTAGTAAACGAACCAGAATTAGCACACGGGATAATTATCGGGGATAGACGAAGGCTTGAACAGGTTATCATGAATCTAATCAGTAATGCCATTAAATTCACCGAGACCGGGACAATATCAGTAACAATCAGAGATCTGTCTGACCATGTAGAAATTTCTGTGAAAGACACCGGAATTGGAATAAATAAAGAGGATCTTAATACCATATTCAAGCCATTTCATCAGATCGATACTGGGACGACACGAAAGCATGAAGGGACAGGTCTTGGACTTTCCATAACCAAAAAACTTGTTGAACTTCACGGAGGAGACATTACGGTACAGAGTACCATAGGGGAGGGGAGTGTGTTCACGATACATCTGCCAACACAAAAGGGAGAAGAACATGGGGTTTAAAATTCTCGTGATTGAAGATAACGAGCAGAATATGTACCTGATGCACTTTCTCCTCAAATCAAAAGGACATATCGTTATCGAAGCAAGAGACGGAGAAGAAGGCATTCATCTTGCAAAAGAGGCAGGTCCTGATATTATTCTCCTTGATATCCAACTTCCGGGAATGGATGGATATGAGATAGCTCAGCGGATCAGGAGTTCGCCAGATCTTGTCTCCATTCCGATTATAGCTGTGACATCCTACGCCATGGCCGGAGATCGTGAAAAGGCCATGGCTGCAGGGGTGAATGATTACATTGAGAAACCTATCAACCCGGTCACATTTCTCGATCAGATTGGACAATATTTTCCAAAGGAGGGGGTATAATGCGAGTACTTGTTGTGGATGATCAATACATCAACAGGTACCTGCTCGAAAAAATTCTCGAGGGGCATGGACTTGAAGTCGTTTCTGCAATAGATGGAATTGATGCCTTTGAAAAGGTTCAGGCAGGAGGGATCGATCTCATCATATCAGATGTGCTTTACCCAAGAATGGATGGTTTTCAGTTTTGTAGAGAGATAAAAAGTAATCCAGCGTATAAACACATTCCATTTGTCTTTTACACTGCTGCATACACTGAGGAAAAAGATCAGGAATTCGCATTCCGCCTGGGAGCTGACCGCTATATTCTCAAACCCACAGATCCCTCTGAATTCATCAATATAATAAAGGGACTGATTGCAGAGTACCCCGAACTGTCAGGATTTTCTACAGATCCTGCTCTTATGAAAGAAGAACAATATCTTTCAGAGCACAATAAGCGCCTGTTTCATCAACTTGAAAAAAAACTTATCGAACTCGAAGAGTTGAACCAAGCCCTTCGTAGATCAGAAGAGCGGTACAGGAACCTTTTTGAGAATGTGAACGATGCAATAATCCTCCACGAAATTCTTCCTTCAGGTGAGCCTGGAAGGATCCTGGAAGTGAATACTGTGGCATGTAAACGGCTTGGGTATTCCCGTGAAGAGATGCTTGAAAAAAAGATTTCAGATATTGAAACACCGGAATCTGCTGCACGATACCGTGAGATACAACCTGATGCTGAAACAGCGAGGGTTACTTCTTTTGAAGGAGAACAGGTGGCAAAAGACGGGACTGTAATACCGGTAGAGATCAATGCACACCTGTATCATGAAAATGGGATGGGGTTTTGTTTGTCAGTTTGTAGGGATATCACAGTAAGGAAAAAGGCGATGAATGAACTCTCGCGTGCTCTTTCCCAGATAAACCGAAATATCTATCAGATGGCAACAATTGGAGATAAAATCAGAAATCCCCTTGCCATCATCGTCTCAACCTGTGAAGAGTGTCGTGGGGAGAGAACCGAGGTGGTTCATTCAGTTGTTCAGAACATCGATGAGTTCATCAGTGAACTTGATCAGGGCTGGGTAGAATCTGAAAAAGTGAGAGCATTCCTTCAGAAACAATATGGAATCGGGAACCAGGAAATGAATCATACGAAAGCAATTTAGTGCAAAGAAAACCAGGTGGATAATGGCCTGATTCCACAACATCCAGGGCAGGAAAGATCTTTTTTCTATCTGGTTTAAAACAGGGCCCAAAGTTTTCTGAATTTTAAAAGGTTAACATAGATGAAATGAACAGATCACTTCATCACAGCCCCGGTGTCAGCCTGGCCTACACCAACGACATATCTGGCTAGTATTCCATCTAATTCCCGGTATATCGGTTTAAAGGTCTTTCGGCGTTCATCCAGTTCAGCAGATGAAACCATGAGATCGATCCTTCGTTCATGAAGATCAATTTGGATCTGATCGCCATCCCTGACAAGCCCGATTGGGCCACCTACTACAGCTTCTGGTGCTACGTGACCAATACACGGGCCTCTCGTACCACCTGAGAACCTCCCGTCTGTTACAAGGACTACCCGGGTGTACCCAAATCCCATCAGGGCAGATGTTGGTGAGAGCATTTCAGGCATTCCCGGTCCTCCCTTTGGCCCTTCTCCCCTGATAACGATCACTTCCCCTTCAGTTATTGATCTGGCAAGGATCGCTTTCATTGCTGCCTGTTCCCCGTCAAAGACCCGTGCAGGTCCGGTATGCCGCCACATCTCATCCCTGACTGCACCACATTTGACTACCGCACCATCAGGTGCTAGTGACCCTTTCAGAATGCGAAGACCTCCGGCAGCATGCACCGGATTTGTCACAGGCTGAATCACGGATTCATCAATGTATGTCACACGGTCTGCAATCTCATGTACAGTTTTGCCTGATACAGTTGTACATGGCTCCAGATGTTCACGAAGTTGTTTAAAAACTGCAGGAATTCCACCTGCCTTGAAGAGATCATACATTGAATGTGGACCTCCGGGCTGCATGGCAGCAATATGGGGAACCTCGTTTCCGATCTTGTTGAAGTCATCCAATGAGAATGGAACTCCCGCCTCCTGGGCGACGGCCATCAGGTGGAGTACTGTATTTGTTGACCCTCCAAGAGCCATGTCAACCCTGATAGCATTTCGTAGACTGACCGGGGTGATGAGTGACCGGGGTAAGATCTGCTGGTTGACAAGCTCGACAGACCTGACACCGGAGGAGTAGGCGAGCCTGAGTTTTTCTGCAAATACAGCAGGGACAGCAGCACAACCAGGCAGGGACATTCCCATCGCTTCAGTCATACAGGCCATGGTATTAGCGGTGTACAAACCCTGGCAGCTTCCACATCCAGGCATTGCTGCTGCCTCGATCTCTTTGAGCTCCTCTTCGCTCATGGTCCCGGCTGCAACCTTTCCGACACCTTCAAAGATATCGGTTAATGAGATCGGACATCCATGATGGTAACCGGGCAGCATATTACCTCCGGTTAATATGATTGCCGGGATATTACACCGGGCAGCAGCCATAAGCATGCCTGGAACAATTTTATCGCAGGTGCAGATGCAGACAATACCGTCGAACCGGTGGGATTTAATCATCAGCTCAACTGAATCTGCAATATTTTCCCGTGAAGGGAGAGAGTACCGCATTCCCTCGTGGCCCATCGCAATTCCGTCGCAGATCCCGATGGTATTGAACTCAAACGGGGTTCCTCCCCCGGCTGCAACACCTTCCCTTGCACGCTCGGCAAGCTGGCGAAGGTGTGTGTGACCTGGAACTATAGTATTCCACGAGTTTGCGATTCCGATGAATGGCCGGTTCATCTCTTCTTCAGTGATCCCAAGGGATCTTATCAGTGACCGGTTGGCTGCACGGGCGTACCCTTGCTTGACGTCATCGCTGCGCATTGATACCACTCATGTGATTAGAGGGCAGAGGTAATGAAGATACGCAGAGTGGTGCAGAGTCAGTGACACACTGCACCAAAAAAGCAGGCTGATGGTGAAAATGAATAGAAGCAGCACCAATACTCAGTATGGGTTTTGAGTGCCGGATATGCGGTACCTGTTGCATGTATCTGGGTGATTACATCGTTATCGAGAAGCAGACAAGCCAGTACACATTTGACTGTTGCTGTGTCAGTACCGGGACAGAGTTTTCAGCAGAGGTAGATTCTGACAAACAAAATCTGTTTGATGATCACACGTTTTCTGATCAGAACCCTACTGCCTGCCGGTTTCTCCGTCCACTTGGTGAAGGAAGGATTGGATGTACCATTCATACAGACAGTCCAGCCCAGTGTAAATATTACCGGTGCAAAATTATGGATATATTTTCGACTGATGGAAATCAGGCAGGATATATCACCGGAACACTTGCATTACACAGTAGTGATTCACTTCTCCGGGATACCTACAACGGGATTGTTACAGATGTATCAGGACCTGGAGAGGACTCTGAAGAATATATTAAAAACCAACTCATCAAAGCCGGATATCAGGTACGGTAATTATCCATATGACAGAACAGTTCTGTAATAAGAGACAGATCCTGATCGTAGATGATGCTGAACTAGCCCGTGAAATTGAAGCCCTATTTTTACACCACGCAGGATGTACGGTAGTGGAAGCTGAAGACGGAGTTCAGGCACTGCAGAAGTATCTGGAACTCAGGCCTGTTCTTGTTATTCTTGATATCATTATGCCAAACCTCAATGGAATTCAGACCCTTAAGCAACTGAAGAAGGTAGATCCTGCAGTCAGGGTTCTGATCTGTACAGCAGCAGATGATTACCGGATGATTGACATGGCACTCAAGGAAGGGGCACTCGGATACATCATAAAGCCATTCAAAGGCGAAGAATTCCTTAAAAAGGTTCATGATATCATCGGGGATATCTGATTTCAGAATCTGGCACCTGTCAAATGGGTTACCGCTTTAGACAGGACGCAATATCTGTAGATCGTATTATTTGCACTCCGATGTTGGCCATATCCCTTACATTATTCTGGTGAATCTCATCATTCTGAGCTGCGGTTGCGTCAGTAGCCAGAAAAGTATGATAATTGTACGCCATGGCATCAAAGACTGTTGTCCTGATGCAGTTCGGAGTCTGAATACCTGCAACAACGATTGTGTCCACTGCCAGTGTCCGCAGGGTCAGATCAAGCCCGGTTCCGATAAAGGCACTCATTCTGATCTTGGGAAGCAGGTACTCACACTCCAATGGTGCAAGTTCATGGATCACTGCTGCACCAGAAGTTCCTTCAACAGCAAACGGGCTTTTTTGGAAGAGTTCTTTGCGCATAATCTCAACATCTGAACCATCAGAACGATGAATACGGACAACATGAAAAACCGGGAGACCCGCAGATCTGAACTGATCCAGGACATGCCGTATATTCGGAATGATTGAACGAGCCCCTTTGACCTGAAGTGGTTTCCCTTCAAGGACAAAGTCATTCTGCATGTCAATGAGAAGGAGGGCGGCTTTTGACATACTCTAGTACCTGACCTGTACCAGTATCATACCAGCTATCCCCACAAGCGTGGCGCAGAGCAATAAGTTCAGAGACACAAATACCCTGTGAGAAGTATCATCAACACCGGAGACCGGTTTATTCATGGATATTATACTCTACCTGCTTTCTCTGATTACAACCGGATCTGTTGCCGGATTCGCATCAGGCATGGTTGGCGTCGGCGGATGTTTCATCATGGTGCCGGTGCAGTACTGGCTGCTCGTCAGCGACGGACTTGACAGTACCCTTGCCATCAGGGTTGCTTTTGCAACCGGTCTTGCAGTCACCCTTCCCACGGTGATGACATCAGCACTCGGGCATCATCGGAGGAAAGCAGTTGACTGGCAGACTGCAATACCGATGGGAGGTGCAGCAGTGGTTGGGGCTGTCACAGGCGGGACAATTGCAACATTTCTGCCAGGTCAGGTTCTCAAAACTTTTTTTGCCGTGCTTGTGACCCTGATGGCTGTAAGAATGTTTTGGAATGTAAAGGAATGCTTAGTCTGTCCTCCCAGACAATCACTGCCTGTGCTTCTCTTTATCGGGTTTTGCATCGGCAACATTACGAGTCTTGCAGGGGTAGGCGGAGGTGTAGTCCTGGTCCCGGTCCTGGTTCTCCTTCTGCATTATCCGGTTCACACTGCAATCGGAACTTCTTCAGCCTGTCTTATATTTTCATCAGCAGGAGCGGTAGCAACGTATCTCTGGCATGGACTCGGAGTTGCAGGTCTGCCACCATACTCTATCGGATATGTTGATCTCGTTCAGTGGGGAGTTCTCGTAGCAACAACCATTCCCCTTTCAATAGTGGGAGTTAAATATGCACATCGGTGCCCTGCAAAAATTCTCAGGTACTTTTTTGCTGTCCTGATGTTTATTGTCGGTGTTCTGATGCTTATTCCCTGAAAAGAAAAATCGTTTCAAATAAGGTTTGATTTGGAATACCAACCAAAAAAAATATTATTCTATCAGGTAAATTCCAAGGTGCAAAAAAAATAAGAACCCAGACTGTTCCGGATTATTCCATAAACAGTTGGCACTTTTCGTTACCGGTTGCTTACTTTATGCTTCTGTAAAGGGTAAGGATATCAGTAAAGTCAATCCTGCCATTTCCTGAAAAGTCAAACGCAGATACAGGCTCATTAGATGCAATCCATTCGATCATCCTGAAATAAAGCTCTACATCTGTCTGATTACTGACACCATCACCATTCAGATCTTCATACTTCCCATCATTGTTGAGATCACGGGGCTGATTGTTTTGACCCTGGAGAGGCTGAACTCCAACAGAGGGACTTAAAGTCTGAGTCACCGTCGGGGTTACCGTAGGTACTTGTGTTGGAATCTGGGTCGGAACAGTTGGAGTTGCGGTTGGTTGTACTGTTGGTACCTCGGTTGGAGCCTGAGTTGGTGCAGGAGTCTGCGTAACTGTTGGCATTACCGTAGGTGCCTGAGTTGGAACGGTCTGTGTTGCAGTAGGTACTGCAGTCGGTACCTCTGTGGGTGCTCCACCAGTCGCAGCATTGAGGGTCTTTCCTGCATTTATCCTGCCTCCGGATACTACTTTTCCTGAGAATGCAGGAACCTGATCAGCATTATTCAGGATTAATTGTTTGATCTGATCAGTTGAGAGGCTCGGATTGACTGACAGGAGGAGTGCAGCAAGACCTGATACCTGCGGGGTAGCCATTGAGGTTCCTTTCATCTTGATATAGTCATACCCAAGAGCTGTAGGATATGTTGAGAGGATCCAGTCACCAGGAGCTGCGACATCTACCGAGGTAGGACCATAGTTGGAGTACGAGGGAATTCCATCTTTGGCATCACTTGCAGCAACTGAAATGATCTGTGGACTGTCAAAGCAGGAAGGATACTGGGCGATAATATCAGTATTGACTCCTGAATTTCCGGCAGCACAGACAATCGGAAGACTGGTCTGGGAAACAGCATCACCAAGAGCTTCACTGCGGGTTGTTCCTCCCCATGAACAACTGATAACTTTGGCACCCATTGTCCGTGCATATGCAAATGCCTTGATTATACTTGCCATGTCTCCGTTACCATCTTTTCCGAGAACTTTAAGTGGCATAATCTTTACTTTTTGATTTACACCAGAGATACCGACACCATTGTTTCCAACTGCACCAATCACCCCTGCGCAATGAGTTCCATGACCGTTGTCATCCATGGGGTCATTTGTGTTGCTGATGAAATTCCATCCATGAACATCATCGACATACCCGTTACCATCATCATCAATTCCATTTCCAGGGATCTCTTTAGAGTTTGTCCATATGTTCTGGGCTAGATCAGGATGATTATAATCAGCACCGGTATCAATGACTGCTACCACGATTGAGTCGGAACCGGTAGTTTTTGCCCAGGCAGGAATGACATTGATATCATCACCGCTGGAACCGCCGTCCTGACCGGTGTTGTAGAGCGCCCACTGTTCGTTGAACCTGGGATCATTCGGCCCGCCCGATACCGATTCGGCACTCATTTTTTCCGGTCCCGGCGGTGTCGAGTTCTCATTTGGCATCAGGGACACGATATAATTGGGCTCTGCATACTCCACAAAGGAGGAATTAGTCAATTCAGTGACCGCCTGCTGAACAGTGACATTCTCTCCGGTATGGATCATCTGCATATTTTTGAGGCCTTCTGCTGAGAAATCATCAGATAACTCGGCTCCCATTGCCATCAGACCGGGTGACATAACACTCTCTGCTGATACCCCGCCGGATGGTTTCTTGTACCTGACAATAACTTCGCCAGGCACATACGGAGCGCCGGAAGAGGTATACGCCACCTGCGTGGCCGTAGGTGCAACATTACCCGTTAATTGCGTCACAGATTTGTTATCAACTGCAGTTCCAGATCCGTCAGCGTTTACTGCCGGGAACAGGATTATTCCAAGAAAAATGGTGAAGATAAGAGATCTCCACAATACATGCTGATTTAACATAGCATACCTTCCCCACCAGGGCTATTGAGAGACACAACCCTGTTAGTATGAATATTGGACCCATGAGAATTAAGTACTACCTGCGTAGGGTATCATCAGGTGGTCAGAGGATGACAGGGATCAAGATCTTTTTGGAAAGATTCTGGATCTAAAATCAAAAAAATATAAAGAGGATCACGTAGCCGAAAAATATGAAGAGTTCCTGAGTTTACTATGCTCATACTTACGAGATATTCATCAGAATTATTTCTTTTCACCTTCGGTTGATGAAATTACATCGGCATAGTAGAGTTTAATAGTACCAGCGCCTTTTATCTGAACCTGATTCAGATTAACTCCCTTTTTTACAAGAAATACTTTAAATGCAGTCGCATTATCACTCTCACTCCCTGTTGTGTACCGACCTCTCCATTGTTTATACGGAGAAATTTCAGGAAATGTATCGTTACCGGTAGTGACAGGGCCATACCATTTGCCATCAGTATGTTTTCCGTAAATCAAAATTTCAAAATGGAGAGGGAACATAATATCGTTCACAGATCCCCAGACATATGAATCATCATACCCATCAATCGTAACCATCGGGTCGGCCAGCCCCGGACTTATTCCCCCAATCAAGCCAACGCAAATAAAACAGCAAACAACTGCACACCGGATAACGGGATCCTTTCGTGCACTCATACATTGTATATCTGCTGGTCACCGTATAAGGGTTAAACTATTTGTACCCGAAAAATAAGGGTCGAATTAATAAAGATTACGTGTATGTCATAAATCTGTATACACTATAGTTTGAGAAATGATGATTTCTCCTGTAAAAACCGCTTGTTCGTTGAAATCGTTATGCAAACAAAACTAAAGAGATATCCGGGTAAAAAGCGCACTTGTCATTTCCAAACCCGGAAAAACACGATTACATTGAGGTTGAAAAAAACCACGACAATGGGATATGAGTGCTTATAAAAAACAGGGTTTTTTAGTTTACATTCGAATTCCTTTTTTTCCGGCCATAAATATCATCACAGCCCCCAGACAGAGGATGAAAGTAATCACCGGCCATCCACTATCAAGGGTCTTAAAAAGGGAGATGAGATATCCGGTTATCACCGGTCCGACAAAACCTCCGAGATTTCCAATTGAATTTATGACCGCAACGCCGACAGGCTGCTCATCTGGAGTAAACACGGAGAGCACATACGACCAGAACGGCCCGATAATTGATAAAATTCCGGATAATGCAATCGTGATGCCCAGAAGAGAAAGTATGGGATCTTCTGCCAGCTGATCAAGGGTCAGACCGGCTCCGGCAATGAAAAACAGAATAATAATGTGATAGAGCCGCTCGCCCCTGAGATCAGAATGAGAAGATACAAGAAACATACAGATAAGGGTCACAATATAGGGAATCATCAAAATGAGTCCGATAACTCTCATGTCAAGATCGTGGAGAAATGAACTTGAAAGTGTTGGAAGAAAGAAGATGATTGCATACATTCCGACAGTTACTGCAAAATAGGTCCCTGAAAAAAGCAGAACCCTTGTATCTGTCAGAATATCCCCAAGACGATGAGATTTCATCCTGATTGTTCCGGATTCGAGCTCTGAAACCAGCCACTGTTTTTGATCAGAATCAAGCCAACCGGCATCAGCAGGCCGGTTTTTGAGAATGAAAAGTGAAAGAACACCAAATAGGATGGCAGGAATCCCTTCAATAATAAAGAGCCATCTCCATGATGCAACAGAGCCCCAGTTTACTGTATCCAGGATATACATCGAGAGTGGGGCTCCGATAATATTTGAGATCACAATTGCTGTTGAGAAAAGTGCAATTGATCTGGCAAGATACCGGTGAGGGAACCACGTACCGAGGTACCAGATCATTCCGGGAAAGAACCCGGCTTCTGCTATACCGAGTAAGAATCTGAGAATAATCAGGTGCTCAGGGCTCTGGACAAATCCCATCAGCACGGCAACAAGACCCCAGGAGATCATGATCCTTCCAATCCAGATCCTGGCGCCCACCTTTTGCATGATGATGTTGCTCGGAACCTCAAATATCAGGTAGCCGATGAAAAAAATCCCGGAAATAAACCCAAATAACTCGGCACTTATGCCAAGATCAGGATTCATAACAATAGCAGCATAACCAAGATTGACCCTGTCAAGAAATGCAACGATATAGAGAAGTAATGCAAACGGAATAATGTGGAGACGAATGAGGCTAATGATCCTCTTTTCTGACTCCTGGCTGACCAGCATAGATAAGCGTCACCTTTTTCATGAGAAATAGGTATCCAACCGGTGACGGAGTTATGTAATTTCTTCTCTGCTTACCGGCCAGATCTTACGAACTTGATCAATGCCGACATTCCCCACATAATCAAGGAATAAGGGTCAGGATACCCTGCTAAAGATAACAGGAGGGCGGTCCGGGTTTGTCAGGCCTTGAGCAGATATGGTTTCGACCTTATTGTCAGAATTATATGTGAACGAGAAGAGTCCATCAGGAGTGGAAACATTCTGTATCAGCGGTTCAAACCTGAAGAGACTGGATGTCTTATTGACTGGAGTCAGATTAAGTCTTAATGGCCTGGGACCGAGTTCAACAATGAAATCTCCGGATTCATTTCTGATATTCATCTCACCATAATAATTATTCAGATACGAACCCTGAAGACCTGAATAATCATACGTTCCCGGTTTTACACCAGAATATGGGGATACAGGAGCAGTTGGCCTGATATCACTACCAAGTGCACTGATATTGGTGAACTCGTAGTAATCTGTCGGATTTGATATCATGAACATGAAAGTATCTCCAATAAAATCAGCAACACCATTCTCACCGGCATTTGTCAGGACAACAATCCCAATACCCTCCTCAGGGATGAATCCATTATACGAACTCATTCCGGCAGTTGCACCATTATGCCAGATTACCGGATAAGGCAGCATGGGATCACATTTTACCACCCAGCCTTTAGCATAAGTAAAATTAAATCCTGGCCCTGAAGCAATGGTGTTAGCCGGCCTTAAGATCTCCCTGATTGTTTCATTTTGCAGCACCCGATTACCGGATATTTTACCTTCATTGAGCCATAACCGAAGCCATTTTGTCATATCAATCACATTTGAACTGATACCACCCGCTCCAACCTCACCATACTCTCCATAGAGATAGTCCTTGTCCATTGGAACCGGCACATAGCCATTTTCAGATATGATATGATGATCTGCAAACCCGCACCGCGTTGTTTCAGGAGAAGAGAGAAAATCAAATCCAATTGAAGTGTTCTGCATCCCAAGAGGAGTTAATAGTAGATCTTTCAGAGTGTAACTCAGGGGATAACCGGTCTTCTTGTTGATCATTTCGGATGCAACAAAGTAATGCAGATTGTTATACCCATATCCAGATCTAAACGGCTTTTCTGTTTCAAGATACCGCATCTGATGAACAATGTCATTCGATTTAAGGCCCATTCTGAACAGAAGATCTCCATCATACTCAAAGAGCCCTGAATTATGAACCAGCAGATCACTGATGGTGATCTCCCGGGTTGTTTTAGGGTCACTCAGGGCAAAATCAGGAAGAATTGAAACGACAGTGTCATTCCAGGAGAAAACACCTCTGTCAATCAGAATACCGACAATTGCCGATGTAAAAGCCTTTGACATTGAATTTATCAGAAATATTGTATCAGGAGTTACCGGCTGCGGGTTTTCAAGAGATGTCATACCAAACCCCTTTGCATACAGTATATGGGAGCGATCTGTGATCGCAATCGCCATTCCGGGGATATCAGACTGATTGAATACATCGGTTGCAAACTGGTCAAAATCTACAATGATCGAATCCTGCGTTGATGTATTCATCAGGGGTGCTGAAGAGACAGGACAGACAATGCTGCAGACTATGAGAAAAAACAGACACAACCGGATTTGATAATTTATTATATTTTTCTCTTTCATCCAGGGTCAGTCATTAATATAATACACCCATTCCTGAAATAATCAGATAGTCCGATTATTCATCATAATATTGAATGAACGTACCAGGGAACATGACATATCGATAGCCATATGATATCAAAGATAAACCATTCTTTATGAAAATGCTTCCTCTCCTCATCCTTCAGACTCTCATTTTAGGCGTTGTAATGAACGGATGTTTCGCTGATAGTGATTCTGCTGATTCATGGATTAGCAGAGGAGAGGCGTTTATGGACCAGGGTAAAAATCAAGAGGCAATACAGGCCTTTGATAAGGCCATAGCACTTTTCCCACAGAATTCCAGTATTCAGGTTTATAAAGGAGATGCCCTGCAAAGATCGGGCCAGTGGGAAAAGGCTATCAGGGCATATGATCAGGCTATCACACTCAGCCCAAGAAAGATAGAAGCGTGGCTTCATAAAGGGGAAGCTCTGTTAAAACTAAAAAAATACGATGAGGCTGTAAAGGCATTCGATACAACCATAGCAATCTCTCCAAAAGAAGAAGAAGGCTGGATAGGGATGGGGGATGCTCTGGTATGCCTGGAAAAATTCGAGCGTGCAGAAAAAGCATATGATCAGGCTCTTGAAATAAATCCTGAAAATTCACGGGCATGGACTGGTAAAGGGGAATCGCTCGCCAGGCAAGGACAATACACTGAGGCTATCACTACATTTGATAAAGCAACCTCAATTAACAAGAATGATGCAGAAACATGGAGAATAAAGGGGGAAGTCCTATCAGCACTTGGTAAGTATAGCGATGCAGCATCGACATTCGGACAGGCATCAGCCATCAGCCCAAATAATCCGGAAATATTGACTGCAAAAGGAGATGCCCTTCTTAAACTCGGAAAATATCAGGAGGCATATGATGTATTTAACAAATCTGCAGGATATGAACCTTCCAATATCTCGCCATTGATCGGCAAAGGTGTAGCACTAGCTGGGATTGGGAAAAAAACTGATGCAGTTGCAGTATTTGAACAGGCAATTTCCATAGATCCCACTACTGCTGAGGCCTGGTACCAAAAAGGGATCGTTCTTTCTGGACTCAACAAGACAGATGAAGCATTGGATGCATATAGCGAGGCCATTAAAAGAAATCCACAAAATGCTGAGGCCTGGGTTAAAAAAGGAGATATACTGGTAGATCAGGGAGAAGATACCAATGCTGCCAAAGCATTTGATCAGGCTTCTGATATAACTCCTGATAACCTGACAACATGGATAAAAAAAGGAGACGCACTTGCCAGGAGTGGAAAATATCAGGGGGCTCTGGATGCATACAATTCAGCTCTTGATATTGATCCAAAAAGATATGATCTCTGGATCAAAAAGGGAACAATCCTCGTAGATATGGGTAAATATGGGGACGCTGTGGTTGCATACAACCAGTCACTCATTCAGTACCCTGATAACGCTGATCTCTGGAAAGCAAAAGGTGATGCATTAAAGAACATTGGAAAGAATGAGGAAGCCATTGAATCTTATAACAAGGCAATCGCCATTGATCCACAGAATAGTATCGTATGGAGTAGTAAAGGCGATGCATACAAAGGCCTTCTGAAATACAAAGAAGCATTGCAGGCATATGGGCAGGCACTCAAAATCAATCCTTCAGATAACGGAACCATAATATCAAAAAGTTTTGTTCAGGATGCTATGAATAAGACCAAGAAATATGTGTAATATACAATTGGATTCTTAAAAAAATTGTATTGTTATTCTTGTTAAGAGATAGCGGTATGATTAAGGCGAATAAGTCTTCACCCAGGTGACATAGTGATCCATCCAGTTCTGCATAAATGGTCTGCTTCTTTCTCCAATGGTATTGTTCTCGTCAAACAACCCGTCCCTGAGTTGGATATAAGCTTCAGGCTGGCGAAGAACTGGAACATCAAGATATGAAAGGACATTACGGAGATGCTGTTGTGCCATGGCTGTTCCTGCAGATCCGGTTGATACACCCAGGATTCCGGCTGGCTTTCCAGCCCAGACATTCTTATCATGAGGACGGGATCCGTGATCAAGTGCATTTTTGAGCACACCAGGAATTGATCGGTTATATTCTGGAGTTACAAAAAGAATGCCTTCAGCCTGACTTATCTCATTCTTCATCCTCACAACAGAGGGAGCCTGGTTTTCATCATCATCCTGATTGTATAATGGCAAATCATCGATACGAATATGAGTAAATAAAAATTCAGAAGGTGCCAGTTTACCAATAGCAGTGGCCAGTTTCTGGTTATATGACTCCTTTCTCAAGCTTCCAACAATTATAGCAATGTGATAGGAACTCATGATATCTCAACCATCTGTATGGAATAATCAGAGATAATATCAGATAAAAAATTCCAAGAAAGGTTATTCCACCTTTCTTATATCTCAAGTTTCGTCTGTTTATATCCCTCATTAACAGGTTTAATCAGGCCAGGATCATCATTTACCACGTGATTAACCCGTGATGATACCTGGTGCATTTCAAGTTCGATTGAAGGTGGAATATCCCCATCTGCAAGGTAATCTTTCACATCAGAAAGGGAGAGCAATACAGGCATACGGTTATGAACATCAGCATAATGAGGCATAGCCTCGGTTGTGAGGATGGCTGCCTGATAACCAGTTTTCCCTTGTTTTAGCAAACCAGCAAACGCAAATAGCGGATCAGATGGTGGAAAGAAGTAATAAGGAACCTTCCGGTTCTTTTCTTGTTTCCATTCATAGAATCCAGAGGCTGGAATCAGACACCTATGAGTAGTGTCTGAATCAGTACGGCTGATATACTCATTGATCGATTCACTCCTGATATTGATAATTCGTTTTTGATCATTGAATTGATAGCCCCATTCAACCATATGGGCTGCAGATCCGGTTATTACAAGGATCATCTGGCCTGGAGCAATATTATATCTGGGCCTGAACACGGTTGGAACAAAGACCTTAAACAGGTCTGTTATCTCCCCGGGAGAAGCCGCAATACAAAACCGCCCACACATCTGAATTAATTCTCCTTCTCTCCTATGAGAATCTACCGACAGTACATTTTCGAAAAATTTGATCCTGTTAGAACCGAATACTTCGGCATATAAGTTTATATCTAATCCATACACTCTTACAATACCAGAACTATCTCTTGATTATCCGATTGATATTCACTAATGGAAGACAATGATAGTTGATAAATATCAGATCCTCTATGTTGACGATGATGAGGATCTGCTGACAATAGGTAAACTTTTTCTGGAGCGTTCCAGTGATTTTTCAGTAGATATTATCCCTTCTCCTCGTGAGGCAATTGAAAGAATATTTTCAGGTTCATATCATGCTATAGTCTCTGATTACGAGATGCCTGCACTCAATGGAATTGAGTTGCTCCGAAAAATCAGAGAATCTGGAAATAACACACCTTTTATTATATTCACCGGAAGGGGACGCGAAGATGTTGTTATTGAAGCTCTCAACAGTGGGGCTGATTTTTATCTGCAAAAAGGAGGAGAACCAAAATCTGAGTTCGCCGAGCTGAGTCATAAAATCAGAAGTGCCATTGAACGAAGGGAGGCAATCGATGCACTCAAAACCTCTAGGCTCCAGCTTTCAGAGATGATCTCCGCCCTTCCAGATCCCACCTTTGCCATTGATAAAGATCATCGTGTTACTGCATGGAATCGTGCCATTGAAAAATTTACAGGGGTTTCAGGAAAAGACATTATCGGCTTGTCAGGATATGTTTATTCCATCCCTTTCATGGGCATTGAAAAACCCCAGATTATTGATCTGATACTTGATGATATCCCGGGAGTTGCAGACGAATACCCGGAATTCAGGCATGAAGGCGATCAGATTATCGCTGAAAACTATTTTCATCTCCCAAACGGTGAAAGATATCTGCGTATTCATGCAGGTCCTCTGTATTCATCTGAAATGCAAGTAACCGGTGCAATTGCAACTATCAGGGATATTACGGATCAGTTCCTTTCTGAACTTGAATTGCGCAATTACATGGATATTTACCAATATATCACAGATTACACTGCAGACTGGGAGTACTGGGAAAATCCGGACAATCAGATCATTTACTGTTCCCCGACTGCCCTTACCGTAACCGGATACCCAAATACTGAATTTGTTCAGAACCGCTCTCTTATCACAGAAATAATTCACCCTGATGATAAGGAACTCTGGCAGAATCATATACAAATAAATGAAGATAAAAAAACCAGTGAAAGGATTGAATTCAGGATTATCAATCGCAACGGCAATATCAGATGGATTGAACATATCTGCATCCCAGTGTTTGGATCACATGGAGCATATATCGGCAGAAGAGTAAGCAATCGGGATATAACTGAACGAAAACAGACTGAAGAAATCATACGTGAAAATGAGTCACGGCTTCGAACCCTTATCAATGCAATGCCTGATATCATCTGCTTCAAGGATGGGGAAGGCAGGTGGATTGAAGCAAATGATTTTGATATTGAGTTATTCCAACTCGAGGGTGTGCAATATAAGAATAAAACAGATAGGGAACTTGCAGAATATAACTCATTTTACCGGGATGCATTCCTGGTCTGTCAAGATTCAGATGAAAAGGCATGGCAGGCAGGAACCAGTATCAGGGGAATAGAAAGTATCCCACGTCCTGATGGACCGGACAGGGTGTTTGACATCATCAAGGTGCCAACTTTCCATGAAGACGGCAGCAGAAAAGGACTCGTAATTATCGGTAGGGACATCACAGAACTGTATTCAGCTCAGCAGGCGCTCAAAAAGAGTGAACGCGAATTCAGAAACATCTTTGACAATTCAGCACTTGGAATATTCCAGACTACCCCGGAGGGCAAGAACCGGGCTTTAAATCCGGCATTCGCCAGGATATTTGGATATGAATCCCCTGAACAGATGATTGAAGAAGTGGTCAATATTGGAGACCAGATTTATGTAAATCCAGAAAAACGCCTCGAATTTGTCAGGACACTATTGGATAAGGGATCAATTGAAGGGTATGAAGTTGAGATGTATCGCAAGGATTCAAAGAAGATTTGGATCTCACTTTATGCCCGGCTGGTTCAGGAAGGGGATGACATCTGGTTCGAAGGCACCATCGAAGAAATTACGGCACGAAAAAATGCTGAAAATGAGTTAGTTGAAGCATATGCAAACCTGCAGGCAGCCAACGAGGAACTCATCGCAACTGAAGAAGAACTTAAAAGACAATATGATACAAACGATGCGAATCTTAAAGAGTTGCTGCACAGCCAGTCCAGATTCAGGGATCTCTTCTTTAGTTCACCAATAGGGCACGAATGGTTCGATGCTGATGGGAAACTCCTTGAGATTAATCAGGCATGCCTGGATATTTTTGGTATCACAAACTATGAGGGCCTGAAAGGATTCAACCTTTGGGAAGATCCAAATCTACCCGCTAATTTACGCGAAAAAGTGGAAAAGGGTGAAATTCAGAAATTTGAGGCCCTTTTTGACTTTGAAAAGATATGGTCACGGAACCAGTACCAGACCTCAAAATCCGGAACAATGTATCTGGAGGTGGTCATCAGTCCAATATGGGATAGTCAGAACCTATCCCAGAGAGGATTTCTTGTTCATGTTATTGATATTACAGCAAAAAAGAATCTTGAAAAGTCACTGGTAGAAAGAATAGTGGCTCTTACACAGCCTCTGAATGAACCAGGATCAGTTCAGTTTGCAGATCTCTTCAACATCGATCAGCTTCAGCAGCTTCAGGATGCATTTTCAGAGGCCACACAGGTAGGATCCTTGATTACCCTTCCTGATGGCACATGGATTACAAAGCCTAGCAACTTTTGCAGGCTTTGCAATGATATTATCCGAAAAACTGAGAAAGGAAAGGCAAACTGTACACATTCAGATCAGTCTATTGGCAGATTTCACCCGTCTGGTCCTGTTATCCAGCGATGTATGAGCGGAGGATTGTGGGATGCAGCTGCAAACATTACCGTAGGGGGAAACCACATTGCAAGTTGGCTTATCGGGCAGGTAAAGAACGAGGATGTAAACGAAGATGAGGTTCTGGCATATGCTGATGAGATTGGTGCAAACCGGGAGAAATTCAAAGAGGCATTTGCAGAAGTCCCGCAAATGTCAAGAGAACAATTTGGAAAAGTTGCTTCAATTCTCTATCTCTTTGCAAACGAACTTTCAGCCAGAGCATACCAGAATGTTCAGCAGGCCAGGTTCATCAGTGAACGACAACGTGCAGAAACTGCCCTCAAGAGAGCCAACGAACAGATAAACCTGCTAACCAGCATTACCCGTCATGATATCAACAACAAATTAACTGCCATGATCGCATATCTCGTCCTGATAAAAGATAATCCAAATGATTCTGAATGCAAAACCTACATAGGGAAGATTGAGCAGATCGCAAGTACCATGAGAAACCAGATTGAATTTACCAAAGTTTACCAGGATCTCGGTTCTCATGAACCTCTATGGCAGAAAATTCAGGAAATTCTTCCATATCAGGAAATTCCTCCTGAAATTGCCTTCAAATCAAACGTTTCAGGTTTGGAAGTATATGCTGATCCTATGCTGGAAAAGGTCTTTCAGACCCTGCTTGATAATTCAATCAGACACGGTGAGAAAGTAACTATGATTGAAGTATCATATGTCCGGGAATCATCTGGCTGTACAATATTTTGGCAAGATAACGGAGCAGGGATTTCAGACCAGGAAAAAACATTTATCTTCGACAGGGGATATGGAAAAAATACCGGACTGGGACTCTTCCTTGCCAAAGAAATACTTGGGATTACTGGAGTTGAGATTCAAGAGACAGGAATTCATGGGAAAGGGGCCCGATTTGAGATACATATTCCTTCTGATATGTTCAGAATCCGGGGTTCTCAGTAGTAAAACTTGAAATTATCATATTATGATCTAATCTGAAATCCAGCTCTCCGTACGATATCACACATCTTTTGATCCCAAACCTTATCATCAGGTTCATGAAGAGTTCTTACACTGGTATCCCAAATTTTTTCCAAATCCGGGTCTTCTGCATGGAGATGTCTGCTCTGCATCACTCGTCCGGCACGGTTACCAGATGAGTCAAGAATCAGAAACCGCCAACACCCATATTCCTGGCAGATATCAGGCCGTGTGAGATGGACTGTGCAGTAATGGAGACCATCTTTATCATCTCTCCTGAAGAAAGGACAGGCATCAGGACGCTCAGTAAATATTGTCTGATCATCGTAGAGATGATGCATGTGTGGAGAGACCGATACTTTATGCTTCATTCCGGTGTACTGGTTTTCAATCAGAAATGTGTATGGATTGCAGGGCTTTACAATACAAAAAACCAGCCCCAGGTAACTGCAACATTCACCACATTGCTGGCACTCAAATGAGATGATCCGTTCCTCCCTGTGAAGCTAAAGAAAATATACTCATTGGGTTTAGATAGTTCTTCCCGTGAAAATCTCAAAACTACAATTTATAGGTCCGGCATACATTCGGATATATTTCACCATGTGATCTGTCGAGAAGAAAGCATATGTAAAATACCTTTTACATATAGTATGGTAACACCTGGAGCAACCCTCCAGATGAACCAGAACGTAAGTCACATGACAGGTTTAGAATGCAGAAATAAATAGCTGCAG
This sequence comes from Methanospirillum lacunae, assembly GCF_003173355.1. Lineage (NCBI taxonomy): Archaea > Methanobacteriati > Methanobacteriota > Methanomicrobia > Methanomicrobiales > Methanospirillaceae > Methanospirillum > Methanospirillum lacunae. The sequence continues at coordinate 202,179 of NZ_QGMY01000006.1, forward strand.
AAAAAACATGGGAGGTCACAAAAACATCTTAATGAACCAGGAGACATGAAACTAGATCCATCCATCCCTTAGCGGGAAAGAAGTGAAACGGGAATCACTCTAAAATACCTCTCTCTTCACCGTTTCACTTTACAGCGTTCACCAATTCTCGAAAATTATCAGAAAACATCGAAGCGTCTTTTTCACTTACCTGCACACTGTCTTACTGATAATAAGACACTCAAATAAGGGAGTCAGTCTTATTTTGATGAAATCATAATAATTGCCGCTCTTTTAATCTTAAACAGATTATAGTGATTTTTTTGTTTTGATAGAACCTGAATAACTAAACTGATGGATATTGATATGTATGAAATAAGTGAAGATTCCCTGTATGAAATGGTTTATTATAGCTTTAATTCTTGTTTTTGTACTCATAGTAATTCCAGGTTTTTCGGACACAAACCAGTCACAAGCAGGATACCTCAGTATCATCTCATCCCCTTCCGGAGCTACGGTCACATTTGACGGGATTAATTCTGGAGTAACTCCGGTAATAATTCCGATCCCAAATAGCAGCAGACTTCCGCATTCTATTACCCTCGAAATGACCGGCTATCAGGACTGGACCACCACAGTAAATAAAAATCCGGATACAGGAAGTGTTGAAACAATATCTGCAACCCTCACTGACAGCACAGATACCGGAACAATTCAGGTAATATCTGATCCAACAGGGGCGACGGCAACCTGTGATGGATCAAATACACAGTTGACACCATATACATACCGCGGATTATCACCAGGCAAACATGAAATCAGCCTTTCTCTTAATGGATACTATCCCTATTCTACTACTATATCTGTTGCATCAGGAGCTGAATCAGTTATATCAGCAGCACTCAGCCCGGAAGAAACCAGATCCACGGGATCAATATCTGTCTCTTCAGATCCGACCGGGGCTACAGTAACTCTTGATGAGATGCAATCAAAGATAACACCCAATACCTTCACAAATGTCAAGACCGGAACTCATACTATAGAGATCAAAAAATCAGGGTATTCATCATATACATCAACAGTGACGGTGACATCAGGTGTTGAATCTGAAATTTCTGCTTCACTTAGCCGTGTGAAAAATACCGGGTCTCTTACCGTCAATTCAGACCCTTCAGGAGCTAGTATCTACCTTAATAACGTGTATTACGGAATCTCTCCAATTCACATCGATACACTGGATACAGGGATTTACACCATAAAAGCAGAAAAATCATCATACAACAGCGACACTGAGATCATCAACCTGATAAAAGGACAGGAGAATACGGTTCAGTTAACTCTCTCGTCAAAAATGCCTGAAAGACCATTCAATCGTTGGATGGATATTGCACCGATGGGTATTCCACTTGGAGGGGATATTCCGATGGGCAGTCCGGGTATGCCTCCCGGACCGCGATAATATCTGCAACTTTCCTTAATTAATGAAAAGATCCAGTATTACCTGAAAAAAGGATGAATCAGATCACATATTTTTTTACATAAATCGGTTTGTGAAGAGAGATCCTATATTGAAAGAACAACATGTAATCGACCTACCTGCGGGTATTACTAAACTGCGGTATGTAGCAGACTTACTACAGGATTTCCGCAACAACTCAAAATGAACCACGATTACCATCACATTCCGCTACAGCCTAACCAGGTAAAAAAAGATGCGAAAAGGCTTCGGATTGATAAGAGGTTACCAGGGTTGGGAGAGTGACTGACAAGATTCGGAGATTGTGGATGATGGTGAGATACGCTTAAACCTGTTCCTCGATAAAATATCTCAAGAGTGTATATGACAGAAAAAATCACGCTCGGCCCAATGCCGTACATGAGTGTTATGCCTGCTGTCCTCGTTGGCAGTAATGTTAAAGGAAAACCAAATTATATGACTGCTGCATGGGCTACGGTAGCATCTATGGCCCCACCTATGGTGTGTGTTGCCCTCAACAAGGCCAGGTACACAGCTCTGGGTATTGAAGATAATAAATCCTTTAGTCTGAATGTTACAACCTCATCACAGGTTATTGAAACCGATTATTGCGGGATTACGTCTGGATCACAAAAAGACAAATCAGATATCTTTACTTCTTTCTATGGAAAACTGGAAACAGCCCCAATGGCTGCAGAATGTCCGGTCAACATCGAATGTAAACTCTTCACTTCTGTTGATTGCGGCAGCCACCTGCTGTACATCGGAGAGGTTATAGAAGTACATGCCGACAAGAGTTGCGTAACAGATGGAAAGCCCGACATTAAAAAGATCAACCCGATTGTCTATGCTCAGGCAACATATTTTAGCGTTGGATCAGAAACCGGGAAGGCTTTTTCAGATGGAAGGAAGTACCAGCAATAATTTAGGTTAAATATTACTTTTTTAAAAAATGGACTGGGTTTATTCTACCCATTTCAAATATTCTGAACCGATGCAAGGGAAGATCGGGGAGTAAACAAGACCATTTCCGGAAGATCAATATCCAATGCTTCGCGAAGAACCTCTTCGATGCTCTCAACTGGAACAAAGGTCAGTTCATCCCTGACATCCGCCGGTATCTCCTCAATATCACGCTCATTCTCCTTCGGGAGAATGATCTTTGTCAACCCTGCCCGATGAGCTGCAAGAACCTTCTCCTTGATTCCGCCAACAGGGAGAACTGCTCCGCTCAGGGTGATCTCCCCTGTCATCCCAAGCTTTGGATCCACTGTTTTTCCGGTAATGAGTGATACCAGAGCTGTGAACAATGTCACACCTGCTGAAGGGCCATCCTTAGGCGTCGCTCCAGATGGGACATGGATGTGTATGTCGCTGGTCATGAAATCAAACTGGTTTGCAGAATGGGCAAACCGTGACCTGATCAGACTCATGGAAATATTTGCCGACTCTTTCATAACATCACCAAGTTGGCCGGTAAGTGTTAGTTTTCCGGTGCCTGGCATGAAGGTTCCCTCAATAAAGAGGATCTCTCCTCCTACCGGTGTCCATGCAAGGCCGGTTGCAACCCCTGGAGTAAGCCGGCTACGTGCTGCCTCATGCCTGAAGACTTCTTTCCCTAGTATCTCCCCAAGCATTTCCGCTGACACTACATATGGCAGATCAGCTCTTCCTGAAACGATCTTTTCAGATACATACCGGGCAATCCGGTCGAGCTGTTTCTTCAGACCTCGGACACCAGCTTCACGGGTATACTTCTCAATTACGAGTGAGAGGGCATCATCCTCTATCTGCAGTTTCCCTCCATCAAGCCCATGTTCCTCAATTGTTTTTGGAAGCAGGTGCTGTTTGGCGATAGCAAATACCTCATGCTTCGTATAACTTGAGATCTCTATCAGTTCCATCCGGTCAAGGAGTGGTCCCGGGATAGATGAGAGAGAGTTTGCCGTTGCAATGAAGAGCACATCAGAGAGATCATAAGGTACCTCAAGGTAATGATCTGAGAAACTGTTGTTCTGTTCAGGGTCGAGCACTTCAAGCAGGGCACTTGCCGGATCCCCTGAATAAGATGCACTTAATTTATCAATTTCATCAAGTACAAAGACAGGATTTTTTGTTGCTGCCCGCTTGATCCCCTGTATAATCCTTCCGGGAAGTGCTCCGATATACGTACGGCGATGACCACGAATCTCTGCCTCATCCTTTATTCCACCAAGGCTTACTCGGACATATTCTCTACCCAGGGCCTCCGCAATACTCTTGCCAAGGCTTGTTTTTCCTGTTCCCGGAGGTCCGGCAAAGAGGAGGATAGAGCCCTGTTTGTCATTTTTTAGTTTCATGACTGCAAGATGTTGTATGATCCGTTCCTTGACTTTCTCAAGCCCGTAGTGGTTATTTTCCAGGACCTTTCTGGTTGTATCAATATCTATGCCAGATCTCTCCCCGGTAACCCATGGCAGATCAAGCAGAAGATCGAGATAGTTTCGTATAACCGGAGCTTCGTGATTATGCGGTCCGCCCATCTCGAGCTTCTTGACTTCAGCAAGAGCTTTTTTCTTTACATCTTCAGGCATCTGTGACTGATTGATTCGATCCCGGTATCCTGAATCTCCCGGACCATTTCCCTCAATATCATTCAGTTCTTCCTGAATCACACGGAGTTGCTCTCTGAGAATGGCTTCACGATTTGTCTTTGAGATCTTATCAGAAACCTTCCTGGTGACCTCAATCTTGAAATCTATCTGCTCCTTGACCTTGAGTAACAGATCGAGAAATGCCAGAGCCCGTTCCTGCTGTGAAGAAATCTCCAGAAGTGCCTGTTTCTCTTCTAGTGAGACCGGAACATACGGCATGGTAAACCCAATCACAGTATCTATTGAGGTCATTTTGTCAACCGGCTGGGTGAACTGTTCAGAACCCTGGAAATGATTACTTATTTCATGAATCGTCTCTTTAATTTCTCCAAGTACCTCGTCATGAGCCTGGGTATCAAGATCAGATGATTCTTCAGCCGGAACCCAGGTTGCAAATAATCGACCCTCACGGTCGGTGATAGTATCAGCCCTGACTTTTTTGAGTGCATGAACACATACAAGGTATCCTTCCTCCGCCGGCTGAATGAATGAGATTTCGAGAAGATTACCAATGGGATATACAGAAGACGCAGATATCTCTGACGGGATAGTTCCGGTTTTTACAGTCAGACCAATTGGATGACCATCACTCCTGCTCATCTCCTGCAGAAGAAGATTACCCGTTTCTTTGTCTACCATGATCTTTGTCCGCGTGTTGGGAAACACTACAATCTCGTAAAGGGGCAGTACGAAATGCTCCTGTTCTGCTGGTGATTGTGTGAATTCGGTGGTACTCATATAAACCTTTAGTTTTGTTTAACCTAACTAGTTATTCAGATAAAATTTTTTTAGCTTACTTTTTGCAGGATCTCTATCAGAAGATTAATCTCATGATCGTCCAGTGAATCGACGAGTCTTTCAACAACCTGCTGAAGGGCTCTCTGTTCTGAACGGGCGATACTTTCTCCTCTTCCGGTAAGACGGATGTAATTAATTCTTCCATCATGTGGACAAGGCTGCCTGTATACGCAGCCCATCCGATCTAACTTATGCATCATCTCTGTGATGGTTGGCTTGGAATTCTGGGTGATCTCAGCAAGTCTGCTGAACGTGACCTCATCATGGGCATCAATCATTTTCAGGTAATTGATCTGCTTCACCGTGATATCCGAGAGCTCACAGGCAGAGAAGATACTACAAGAACATTCATTTTTCAGTCTGATCAGGGTATCAAAGACCTGAAAAAGATGTTCTTTCTTGGCCGTCATGGATCCGTGCTAGTTAGTTAGGATTTACCAAACTATAAAGGTTCTGTATGAGGCAGTGATTGTCTTCAGTTATCAAAGATAGAATAATGGAAATTTTCATACCTCTTACCATACTCAAGATTCATTATTCAGAAACACTAAAAATTAAGATGTGATGGACAACCATGACTGAGTGTTTTGTTGGTCCGAAAGGACATTACATCCAAGAAACGAGATACTGACGAACTAACGTCTTCTTTTGATACTGCTTTAGAACGAATTCCAACCACCAAACAGGAACACCTGCACTCTTTATTACAGGATAACCAGGTTTACCTGCAGGTATCTTCATCAAATCCAAATCCGAGAGGGTGGACCCGATGAGGACTGGAGCAAAAATTCTTCTTGATTCTCTCGAATTTCAGGGAGTTGAGACGATTTTTGGATACCCCGGCGCTACAGTACTGCCAATCTATGATGAACTTCCTAAATCAGGGATCAGGCATATTCTTGTCAGGCATGAACAAGCTGCAGCTCATGCTGCAGATGGCTATGCCAGAGCTGGAGGTGGGGCTGGTGTCTGCCTGGCAACTTCCGGACCTGGAGCCTGTAACCTGGTTACCGGTATAGCCACTGCATACATGGACTCAATCCCGGTTATTGCAATAACCGGACAGGTTCCCACGGATCAGATTGGAAATCAATCATTCCAGGAAGCAAATATCACCGAGATCACCAGGCCGGTGACCAAACAGAATTATCTGGTGACAAAAACTGCTGATCTTGCAAAAACGGTGAGTCAGGCATTCAGTGTCGCGATGACTGGACGACCTGGCCCGGTCCTGATTGACATTCCAAAAGATGTTTCAACAGGCCTTGTTTCTGAAGAAAAGCAAATTGGGCTGAGAACAAAAATAATCCAGGAAAAGCAGATCGATCCTAATACCAGAAGACTCTGTGTCAAAGCAGTTGAGATGATATCAAATGCAGAAACTCCGATCATCCTCGCAGGTGGAGGAGTTATCAGTAGTCATGCATCAGAAGAGATCCAGATTCTTGCCAACCGGTTTGGTATACCTGTTACAACTACCCTGCTCGGTATTGGAACAATTCCTTCAGATAATCCCCTCAACCTGGGTATGATAGGAATGCATGGAACAATTGCGGCAAATCATGCGGTGGATACCTGTGACCTCCTTATTGCTATTGGTACCAGATTTTCAGACAGGAGTTGTGGGACCGGAGGTCTCTTTGCACCACATGCCGCAGTCATTCATGTTGACATTGATCCAGGTGAAATCGGAAAAAATCGCACCGTGGATCTTTCTCTTATCGGTGATGCAAAAGACATCCTTCAGGAGATTATCAGAAAAATCAGGAGATTGCGCACGACCATAGCATGGAGAGATCAGATCAATATCTGGAAACATCAGGCTGATCTATCACCTATTTCTGAAAGTAATGGCCTCTATCCCCAACAGGTCATCAGAACTCTAGCTTCGATTCTGAAAGGGAGAGGGATCATCGTTTCAGAAGTGGGACAGAATCAGATGTGGACCGCCCAGAACTACAGGTTTCAAAGACCACGATCATTTCTCACATCAGGAGGCTTGGGGACGATGGGTTTTGGACTACCGGCTGCAATGGGAGCCTCGTTTGCATGCCCGGATCAACAGATCTGTACCATTGCTGGGGACGGATCACTACAGATGAACATTCAGGAGTTTGCTACCCTGGCCGAATACAAGATTCCGGTCAAGATTCTGGTCTTGAATAATCAGTACCTCGGAATGGTGAGGCAATGGCAAGAGCTCTTCTATGCTCGAAGGTACTCATTTACTGAACTCCCATCAATTGAATTTACAAAGATTGCAGCAGCGTATGGAATCGAGGGAGTCAGAGTAGATAGTCCGGAGGAGATACCGGAGGCAATCAAGGATGCATTTACAACCAAAGGACCTTTCCTCATAGATTTCAGGATCTTACGTGAGGAGAATGTCTTTCCTATGGTACCTGCAGGTGCAAAAGCAACCGAGATGATTTTTAAAAATACAGGTTAACAAAATTCTTTGAGTGCTTGACATTTCCTAATCTTTTTTTATTCAGATGTAACAGTTACTTCATGCATATCAATCCCAGATCATTGATGACAGCAGGATTTGCCGGGGGTTTTATTCTTCTCATTATCAGTTTTGTAGCAGATTTTGCCACCCAGTTTGTTACACCGTATAGTATCTTTGAGGTTCCCGGCATGCGGAGCATATCTGATCCGGTTATGATGCTGTATTTCGTATACCCCTTTATTTTTGCATTTATTGCGGCCATTATCTGGCAGATTATAAGAGGATCTCTTCCTGAAAATCAGAAGAGTGCAGCATGGCAGTTTGCAGGGATTTTATTCATACTTGTTATCGTGCCAAATATCTGGGTGATGTATACTTCAATGTTATATCCAACCGGGTTCTACATCTCTAATATTCTTACCGGCGTTATTGGGTATCCAGCGATAGGATATCTTAACGCTCGATTTAATAGAGGAAAATAAGATTCAAAACGAAGAATTCTAAACTATTCAGAAGGTTCACACCGTTGTTATTCAGGATATATTTCATCACATTATTTTTATGAATCCTGAAATGATAAAAAAAGGAACTGTTTTACAACAGTTTTCAAGATTTATAGATTATTGAAATTATCTTTGGCATTCCGGAAGAATTTGACATCGCCGGATTTACTGGTCTCTTTTGTGTATCATGATTAAGACCGGAAGGACTTACATTCATTTTTGCGCTTTCATTACCGGTAACTTGTGAACTCTGATTCAGAACTTCTTTTGGAATAACCACAGGAACACTTGCGTTTACCTTAACACTCTCATTCACAGTTACAGATTCACTCTGATTCAGAACTTCTTTTGAAGTGACTACAGGAACACTTGCGGTTGCCTTGACGCTCTCATTCACAGATACAGATTCACTCTGATTCAGAACTTCTTTTGGAGTGACTACAGGAACACTTGCGGTTGCCTTGACGCTCTCATTCACAGATACAGATTCACTCTGATTCAGAACTTCTTTTGGAGTGACTACAGGAACACTTGCGTTTACCTTAACACTCTCATTGACTGGTGCTGGAGTACTCTGGTTCAGGACTTCTTTTGAAGTCACTACAGGAACACTTGCGTTTACCTTAACACTCTCATTGACTGGTGCTGGAGTACTCTGGTTCAGGACTTCTTTTGGAGTGACTGCAGGAACACTTGCGTTTACCTTAACACTCTCATTGACTATTGCTGGAGTACTCTGGTTCAGAACTTCTTTCGGAGTGACTGCAGGAACACTTGCGTTTACCTTAACACTCTCATTGACTATTGCTGGAGTACTCTGGTTCAGAACTTCTTTCGGAGTGACTGCAGGAACACTTGCGTTTACCTTAACACTCTCATTGACTGGAGTTGGTGTACTCTGGTTCAGAACTTCTTTTGGAGTAACTACAGGAACGCTTTCGTTTACCTTCATACTCTCATTCACAGGTGCTGATGCATTCTGATGTATGGCAGTATTATTAGAACTTTTGTTGCCTGATCCCGGGTAATTGAGTATAACAATAACAACCGGATTCGAATCAGATGTTGTTGTTGTTTGATTTACAAGATCAGATGCATTTTCTTTTGATGAAGACTGATTTTGGGGATCAGCTGACACACCCATAATCCCAAAACCAAACATCAGGAAACTCAAACAGAGAATAGTCGTAATAATAATTCGGTACCCATTACTTCTCATCATAACCCCCAATAAATCGCCAGAATGGAATATTTAAGACGTGATCCTACTCCGCATACGGCCGATTTATGTTTAGCATATCTATTCACTTAAGTTTATATTTATCGATAGAAGGATATCCATCCCTGTGTTGTAAATCCCACTGTCTTATCCAACTAGAATATTTCACCCACTTGCAACAAGAATTTGTTTAAAAAAAGGAAAAAAGGATGATAATTTTCATCAGCGCAACCATATGAAAAAGCAAAGCATTTTCAGGACAAATTATTATCGGTGGCTGTAATATGCTACAATCCGTTGATCTGCAGAATCAATCCGGGAAAAACCCACCCTTTCAAACTGGACCATTTTACCTTTCCAGGTAGAGACTTCAGGTTCACAGACACCATTCATATCCCCGTCTGCTTTTCTGAGAAGACATGGAGTTCCATATCCTGAAGGAAGCCACTGGATAATCGGTGCCTTTGCTTCGCGGGCCTGCTGGAGATCGTCCCCGACATATGCAGCCGAATATGAACTCCCTTCTTTCCTGACTGAGATGTTGAAAAGATCCTTGAGCCTGATCATTGAAGCACCGGACTCAAGTTCTGCTTTTGGAACAACCAGTTTTCCAGTGAAAGGAATCTCACGAAATCCCCGGGCTTCATCTCCGGGATACCGCATAGCCTTTGCAGTATGAGGGTTTGCTCCATCAATAGTGAGTTCTACCGGATCAGCCACAAAGAAGAAGCGGTCTGCTTTTGCATCCACAATATCCTTGTTCTTTGCATAGAGGTTCTCCCATGAGAACTGAATATCTGTATCACCAATACCAATGTCAATCACAGCATTACGGACTGCTTCAGGCTCTATTCCACGCCGGGCCATTGCTCGCAGTGTTCCCAGATGGACATCATCCCAACCGGTGTATTCACCGGCAAGGATTCCCTGCCTCATCTGTGAAGTTGAGAGTACAACACCCTCAATACCCATCCGGCCATAATGACGATATACGGGTTGTTTCCAACCCATGTAGTCAAAAATAAACTTCTGCCGGCCGGTATTGGCAATATGATCCTTGCCTCTGATCACATGGGTCATTCCAAGAAGATGATCATCGACCGCAACAGAGAGGTTCATGAGGGGGTAGACGATTGCATCAACCCGCTGATGTGAAACAGATGTCAGAATTCGAAAGAGTGGGAAATCCCGCATTGCCGGATCAGGATGATTAAGATTGGTTTTAAGCCTAACAGAAACCTCCCCCTCGGCAAATCCTCCTTCAAGCATCTTATCAAAGAGTTCGCCAGCCTCTTCAGGGGTCTGGGAGCGGCAGGGGCATGCTGCCTTGTGCATCTTGAGGTTCTTGAATTCCTCATTATCACAGTTACAGACATATGCTGCTCCTTTCTCGATCAGTTTCCTGCCGATATCATAGTAGAGCGGAAACCGGTCAGACTGGTAGATCGTCTCGGTGATGTTAAGCCCCATCCACTTGATGTCTTCAGGGACCATCTCGTATGCATCTGTATCGACCCTTTTTGGATCTGTATCTTCTATACGAAGGATATATTTCCCGCCATACCTCTTGAGGTATTCATCATTGAGAAACGCTGCTCGTGCATGCCCGAGATGAAGAGGACCTGAAGGGTTTGGAGCAAACCTCATTACAACCCCGCCTTCTGTTTCTGGAAGGTCAGGAAGTGTATGTTTCTTCTTTTCTTTCTTTTCAGAAAGTGCTGCAAACAGATCAGGTGCAATTTCTTCAAGCCTGATCTCCTGTTCTTCATGCGAGAGGGCAGCAACCTCTGCGATAACTTCACCAAGAAGACCCTTGATCTCTCCAGACCGTGCCCGAAGCTCCGGATGCCCACCCATCACTGCGCCCATTACTGCACCAGCTGATGGAACACTCTTGTGTTTTACTGCATTCTGTAGTGCAGCACCGAGGAGAATGGACTTAAGATCGTCCAATTCAGTACCCCCGTTGAACAAAGAAGTAGGCAAGGTCAGAGAGAAGTTGGCGTTCAGGACACTCACGAAGCACTGACAGACCATTGATAGCATCACGAACCATGTTGTCTGCTGTCGCCTGAACTTCAGAAATTACTTCCTTCTCCTGGAGAAGTCCGATGAGTTCCTTGATCTCTACAGGCTCAAGTTTTCTGCGGTACGGTGAGAGGTCAACACCTTTTTCACGGGCAGTAATCGCAATGATCGTCTGCTTTCCTTCCCTGATGTCAGAAGCCTGATCCTTTCCTGACTGCTCTGGAGGTGCCATCAGATCAATGATATCATCCTGGATCTGAAACGCTGCACCGATACTACACCCGTATATATACAATGCATCTATCTGTGGCCTGGTTGCACCGGCAAGTAATGCTCCCATTGCCGCCGCCGCTCCGTAAAGGACACCCGTCTTCTTGGTGACCATATCAAGGTACTCATCCCTGCTCACATCCTGCCTGGTCTCAAATGTCATGTCGAGTTGTTGTCCTTCGCAAATCTCAACACAGGTCTTTGCAAGAAGTGCAGAGGCCTCAACCTTTGCAGCATCAGGAGCTATCGCGTCAGCAACAAGACAGAATGATCGTGCAAAGAGCACATCACCTGCCAGTATTGCAGCGGGTTCTCCCCAAAGGGTGTGAACCGTCGGTTTGCCCCTGCGGGTTGCATCTCCGTCCATGATATCATCATGGATGAGAGTGAAGTTGTGGGTCACCTCAAGAGCCAGCCCTGCAGGTAAGATGCCTGCAGAACTTCCGGAGCGAATGGTGTCGGCTGCCAGTTTAAAGAGTGCCGGCCTCAGACGCTTCCCACCTGCAAAGAGCAGGTGGTTTGATGCCTTTGATAATTCGGTTCCGGGATTGCCATAATACTGGTCAAGCAGCGTGTTGACCTCGGTTGCAGTTTTTCGCAGATAGGTCTCCAGATCCATACGTTTTCACCAATCAGGCCAGTTTTTGACGCTGACCATTTGCCATAAGGAAGAAATCCTTGTTCAGAGTATACCCGCAATCAGTTGCAAGATTCAGGTACTCGGAGGTGAGATTCACTCCTCCGTGTGCAGCAATTACAAACTGGGGGTTAAGCATGTTCAGAAATTCGTAGTGATCCTCACAGTATGCGTGTCCTGATACGTGAAGTTCATCAAAGATACGGCCACCCTGCTGACTGAGCATCGTGAACATCCGGTACCGCTGGGCACGGTTCATGTCATTTGGGATCAGCTGGGCACTAATCATGATCTTATCACCTTTCTCGATCCGGTACGGAGTGTCTTTCTGTGCCATCCTGGTCAGGATAGAACCGGGTTCACCCTGGTGACCGGTTACGATAGGAACATACTCATCTCTGGGACCTTTGATGATCCGGCGTAGTGTCCGCTCCACGACCCTGCGGTTGCCAAAGATGCTGGTCGTGTCAGGGAACCTGACATATTTCATCTGCTCTGCAGTGCTACAGTAGCGTTCCATCGATCTGCCAAGGAGCAGGGGCTTTCGTCCAATCTCATGGGCACACTCTGCAATGGTTTTTACCCTTGCAATATGGGAAGCAAAGGTACTGACAATGAGGGCATTCTTATCATCCTCATAGCTCGTCATCACATCGCGGACCATGTTCTTAGCCAGTTGCTCACTCGGGCACCGGCCCTTTTTGTTCACGTTGGTGGACTCGGTGATAAGGCAGAGGACTCCTTCCTTGCCAATTTTGCGGAATTTTGCAAAGTCAGGTGGTTCACCAAGGACCGGGTTGCGATCCAGTTTAAAATCAAGGGCATATACGATTGCCCCTTTCGGGGTGTACAGTACAACCGTTGCCGTATCAATGATACTATGCTGGGTTCGCACGAGTTCAAGTGAGAGAGTGTTTGAGATTGTGTATCGTTGTGAGTATTTGAGCGGGTAAAGTTTGTTATTCACCCCGAACTTTTTCTCACCCTCTATCTGCTGACGGACGAGCTCGATCGTGTATGGCGTCCCGATGATCGGAGCATTATACCGGTGTGCCAGCTTTGGAACAGCACCGAGGTGATCAAGGTGACCATGGGAGAGAACAATTGCCTTGACTGTTCCCTCGATCTGGTTCATCACCGTATCATCAGGGATCACACCCATCTCAATAAGGTCGAGTGAATGGGTATTCTCCATCTCAATATCGGGATGCATCATCAGGGAATCTAGCCTGATTCCCATATCGATTATAACTATTTCCTTTCCGCAGCGGACGGCGGTCATATTTCGGCCAAATTCATTATAGCCACCCACTGCAAGGACTTCAATGTCCAAGTTGGTATCCTCCTGTAAATTATTTTCTTTGTATCAGTTGCGCAGTCGGACCGGTTACGTACCATCTGGTATCGGGCATCTCTGACACCCGGGTATGCCCGGTCAGGAAGAGAGAGATTCGCAGTTGCTGCTGAATCGTCTCTATCGTCTCTGACAGGGCTTCTATTCCGTCGCATGCCGGTTTTAACAGGGGAAGAGCCATTCCACCGAGTTTAGCACCGAGAACCAGGGCCTTTGCAATATCAATCCCGGTTCTAATCCCGCCGCTTGCAATAACCGGGCCACCACATCTGACAGCCTCAGTAACGCTCACCGCGGTGGGGATACCCCACTCTTTAAAAAGCAGGCCGAGATCCGAGAGCCGCTGATCTCCACCTGCTTCCCCTTTCCCTGCTCTGAAACTCTCGATCGCAGCCCACGATGAACCACCATACCCACCGACATCTACGCAGTCAGCTCCGGCTCCATAGCAGAGCCGTGCAACCTCTTCAGAAAATCCACAGCCGGTCTCTTTTACGATGACCGGTACTCGAAATTCCCTGCAGAGATCGCGAAGTGCATCAAGACATCCAACTGCATTGTGGTCTCCTTCAGGCTGGGTTGCCTCCTGAAGAAAATTCAGATGAATGGCAAGAGCGTTGGCATCTATCATTTCAACCGCGTTTTCAGCCCATTCGATCCCATGATCCCTGAGCTGAACGATACCAAGATTGCCAACGATGAAGGCATCAGGGGCACTGTCCCTTACAATCGAGAATGTTTCAGCGAGAGTTTTATCTTCAATTGCCGCTCGCTGTGATCCTACACCAATCCCGAGGCCGTATTTCTGTGCTGCCTGTGCAAGCACCTCGTTCACCCGGGTTGTCTCCGGGTGTCCTCCTGTCATTGCAGAGATAAAAAGCGGAGATCCGAATGTATGCCCTAAGAGATCGGTTGAAAGATCCAGCGTATCCATATCTGAATCAGGAAGTGCATTGTGTACCAGTCTGATATCTTCAAACCCGGTACTTCCAGACTCAATATCTTCTTCGAGACAGATCCGAAGGTGATCCAGTTTTCGCGATGATGTAAACCTTCCCCGGTTCATAATTCCTCCGGGAGGATACGTGTCCCGCCATGCTCCTTCCCGGCGAGAAACGCATCGACCTGCGAGACATGGAACATTTCTGATCTGATCCCATGATCGGCAAGAGCGAGAAGTTCGGCAATCTTTCCTTCCATTCCCCCGGTCACATCAATATGACCCGAGTTGCCGATGGTAACCTGGTGCGCCGTTGATCGACGCAATTCCCTCACAACTGATCCGTCACACTCGAGAAGACCTGGTACATCGGTCGCAAGACCAACCCGGTCCATTCCAAGCCCTTCTGCGAGGACCCGGATCAGCTGATCACCGGAAACTATGCAGGCACCTCTTACGCGATCCATCACCACATCACCATGAATGACAGGAACCAGACCAAGGCTGATCATCCTGTCCAGGTGTCCGAAGACTGGATCAATAAGTATGCCGTCTGATGCTTCACATCCATGAAGTGGATGGATTGGAACAGCTTCGATACCACTACTCCGCAGGGCATCAATCACAGCCGTATTCAGTTCCCTGACTGCCTGATGGGTCTCAAAGATACCTTTTCGGTTCTCTCTGGTCACTCCTTCCTGAATATGGTATTCTTTAGCCTGGGGATGACCAAACGAACCCGCACCATGTACTATTAAGAGTGGCATATCAGGGTACAGCGCAAGATTCCTTGCAATAGCCTTCAGGGTATCATATCTGATAGCCCCGGCAGAGCCTGCTGACTTTTCGGTTATCACGCTCCCGCCGAGCTTGAGTATCGTTCGATTACGCATCCTTTTCTTTCCGAAGTCCTTCTGTATCAAGACAGGTAATAAGTGCCCGTCCCTCTGTGACCTCTAGTGCTCCGGCAATCCGGGCCTTGAGGTTTTTTGGAGCCAGTGCCACCATGCATCCCCCGCCTCCGGCACCAGTTATCTTTGCTCCGTATGCACCTGTTGCCCGGGCAGCAAGAACCAGTCTGGAGAGATGGGGATGGCCCACCCCTAGCACATCAAGGAGGGCGTGATTCATATCCATGAGACGGCCGAGATATTGCGGCTCATCAAGATGTTTCATCGCGTCGAGGGTGATTGCCTCGATCGCATTCAATACAGGTTCACAGATCGTTGGGTACTTGCCTTTCAGATCTGCAACCTTCTCGACCATTCTCGCGGTCGAATGCGTTGCCTGACTATTTCCCACAACAAGGTGATAATTCTGGGGGGCCAGACGTTTGCGTGTTCCTTCTTTTATCAGAAACATGCCACCGTATGTTGATACTGTAGTATCAGTTGGGCTTGCCCTGCCTTTCTGCACCCGCTTCTCGATCTTAAATGCAAGTTCAGCAATCTGATCGCGGGTTTTTCCAAGTCCGAACTCATCGTTGATGGCAGCAAGTGTAGCAACCGTTACTGCTGCCGATGAGCCGAGTCCTGAAGAACTGGGGAGTTGTGAGTTTATATAGACGCTCCCCTTCACGTTCAGTTCCTTGAAACATTGATCAATATAAGGCGATTTGGCATGGTGGGCATGACTGGTTTTTCTGACTGTCACATAGACACGTGGCCGGATAGCAAGTGCTATACCTGGTTTTCCGTACACTACTGCATGTTCACCAAAGAGAAACACCTTTCCGGGTGCACTCCAAGTTGCCAATCAGTTCACCGCCAATGCCGCATATCCAACTACCTGCTGGTAATCCCCGCTGGACTCACCGCTGGTAGTATATGAGATAAGATCGCACCGGGTTGCGCCTATTGGTTTGAGAGCCTCGATCATTGCGGCAATTGGCCCGTAACCGCAGGCAGAAATCCGGTGCTCTTGTATCCGATTATAGAATTCCTGCACGTTCAGATCCTTCAGCGCTTCAATGACAAAAAGATCGTCTTTTTGTGCCTTATCTGCAGGAACATAATGCGAAAAGTCACTTGAAGCAACAATCCTTACATCTTTCTCATATTCACGAATTGCGCTCGAAATCAGCCTGGATACCCGCTCTATCTCCTGCCATGTCTGTGGACTCATCATTATGGCAACGATAGCCGCGTCAGGAAACCGGTATCTGATAAATGGGATCTGAACCTCAAGCGAGTTTTCATTTCCATATGCCATCGCCTGATCATCAACCAAAAGCCCTATTCGTTTGGCAAGATCGGTGTCAGTCCTGACAGGCCCAATCGGGGTATCCCATGGTATGCCAGAAACACATGTTGGAAATCCACGATGACTTGGCCCAATAAGGATAAACGTACCATTAAAACCCTCTTTAATAGCACCAAATGCATGGGCAGAGGTCTGACCAGAATAGATATATCCGGCATGCGGAGATGCAATTCCCTTTGCATCCCCACCGGTACGAGCAGATCTGAAGAACGTGTCCAGCATGTGAGTCAGCTGAACCGGGTCAGCCGGGTAGAACATCCCGGCCACGCCACAACGTCTGATCATCATGGGACTGTGTGTTGATGTGTGAGTACATCAGGGTATCGGCCCTGATGATAATACTCAAATTTACAGATCAGTCTCGAAGTCCTCAGGAGTCAGGGAAGTTGAATATCCCTTGTGCCGGAGGAATTCTCTGGTGAGCAGGAAGTAGATCATGGAGAGAGCCTTGCGACCCTTGTTGTTGGTTGGAATAACAAAGTCTACAAGACTGGTCATGTTGTTGGTATCACAGAGTGCAACGACCGGGATTCCAATCTGAAGTGCCTCTTTGATAACCTGAATATCACTGACCGGGTCAGTTACGACAATGACCTCAGGTTCTGCATATTTGGGCAGAATCGGGTTGGTCAGGGTACCGGGGATATACCGGCCTGTCATTGGGAATGCACCGATTGCATCGGCAAACTGGCGTGCAGGGAACTGCCCATACTGACGGGAGGTCACAACAAGAACCTTTGCAGGATCATACTGGGAGAGGAACTTTGCTGCGAGTTTTATACGCTCGTCTGTCTCTCTGATGTCCAGAATGTAGAGTCCATCTCCGCGGACGCGGTAGATGAAATTCTTCATGTCGCTGCTTTTCTGCTGTGTTCCAATGTGTACACCGGCCGCCAGGTACTCCTCAACAGAGACAAGGGGCTCGTTCAGTTCAATCTCCATCTCATTTCCGTTCATACATACTCTCCTCTATCCGAATGAGTTCATTCAGTTTTTCTGTTCGTTCTCCGCCGACAACACCGGTCTTAATGAATACACATCCAAACGCACATCCCAGATGAGCAATGGTTGTGTCCCCGGTCTCCCCGGAACGATGGCTCATAACGGTCTCCATTCCATGCTTCTGGGCGAGTGAAATCGCTTCAAAAGTATCAGTCAGGGTTCCGATCTGGTTCGGCTTGATGAGCACACAATTTGCCGAACCTTCTGCTATTCCCTTCTCTATACGGGAAGGGTTCGTGACGAAGAGATCGTCACCACAGATGAGGCAGACACTCCCCATCTGTTCTGTCAGGGTAGCAAATGATTCAAAATCCTCTTCATAGAGAGGATCTTCTACATAAACAAGTCCGAATTCGTCGATGAGCTCAGCAACATAGTTGATCTGCTCTTCGGCTGTCCTGACAAGGCCACCTCTGTATTCATACAGTCCGGTTCCAGAGTTGTATAACTGGCTTGCAGCCACATCAACACCGGAACTTATGGCGAACCCGACTTCATCAGACACCCGGGAAACTGCTTCAGTGACAACCTCAAAGGCGTCCTGATCAGATATTGCTGGTGCCCATGCTCCCTCATCGCCCTTACCACAGGAGATTCCACGATTTTTCAGGAGCTCTTTTACCACCGCATGAACACGGGCATTTGCATAGATACCTTCGCTGACACTTGAGCATCCGGTTGGGACAACCAGAAACTCTTGTATCTCAGTAGCATGCGTTGCATGTGCCCCACCCCCAATCACATTCCCTAATGGAAGGGGAGCAGAGGATACAAACGATCCACCGAGATGTCTCCAGAGTGGTATCTTCATGGCTGCCGCAGCAGCCTTGGCATTTGCCATAGAAAGGGCAACCGCCACATTCGCGCCTATTCCTGCAAAGTTTTCTGTCCCATCTACTTCACGCAGAAGAGAGTCAAACCCTATCTGATCTGTTGAATCAAGTCCGGTCAGATATGGAATCACCTGAGAATATGCATCATCCACTGCCGCTGTTGCATCTTTGACTGCAGCTTCGTGAGCGCCGGTACTGGCACCACCCGGAGCTGCGGCTCTGCCAAATCCTCCATCAACAGAAATATCTGCTTCAACAGTTTTGCGACCGCGGGAGTCGAGTATGACTCTCAGATCAACGGCACGTATGGTGGTCATCCTGATCAGTAATTATCTCCGCTTGACCGTGATGGGAATGACATCTTTGTCAAACTCCTCCATCGCGAGGTAGAGCGGATCTATGGTCGTGCTCGTGATGAGAATGGGAGCGCCCATCGAGATCTGTAACGCCCGGGCACCGACGATGCGGGCCTTTTCATAGCGTGTATAGTTCTGCATCCGATTCCTCAAGAATTAGTCAACACAAGAATGGGGTCGCTGAGATTTGAACTCAGGTCAGAGCGTCCCGAACGCCCTAGGATGGTCCAGGCTACCCTACGACCCCTCATTGATAAGGATTGAGTTCATCAATAATCTCCTTGTGCGTGAGCAACATACGCCGGCAGCAATACCGATCCATATTGAGATCGTCGAGGATCTTTTTAGGATCCTCGCCCGCATCTCGGCGGCGCTTATATTCCTCATATGCAGTGGAGATTACTTTTCCACAAGTGAAACAGCGGACCGGTATCATATGGTTGCACCACTAACGTAAGCTGTATTCGTAATAAAGCTCACCGGTATGACTTCTGGAATTTCTTGCGTGCACCACGACCGTGTGGCTTCTTAGCTTCCTTCTGACGGGAATCATTTACCAGCAGGCTGCGATCATATGCAAGATAAACATCCTTAAGTTTCGGGTCACTGTGCCACTGTACAATCCCACGTGCAAGTGCTGTCCGGGCGGCTTCTGCCTGACCCATGACCCCACCACCGCGAACCTTAATCGCGACATCCACGCCTTCAAGCGCAGTCGGGACCAGTTGAAGCGGCTCGGCGATCTTCATCCGTGCAAGTTCGGTGGAAAAGACGTCAAGAATCAGGGAGTTAATCCTGACGACACCTTTTCCAGGTCTGAAGGTTGCACGGGCAATCGCTGTCTTCCGCTTACCACTCGTGTTGATCACTTTTGACATCTTCATCCCTCCTTAGAACTTTGCTCCAAGGAAATTGCTGACTGTTCCAAGGGTCACACATGCGGGCGTGTTCAGCCGTGTCTTGTGAGCGTCTGCAAGTTTCTCTGCTGCAATCCCGTCAAGTTCGCAGGGAATGCCAACATAGATCTTAATCCGCTTCATTGCCTCGACACCGCGCTGCCGCTTGTACGGAACCATCCCGCGGATGGTCCGCTTCAGGATGTGATCCGGCCTGCGTGGGAAGAACGGACCACCTTCACGTGATCCACGTTCCCTCTTGTGCTTGTAGTTGCCAAGAACACGGGCACGGCTTCCTGAGATCACTGCCTTCTCTGCATTGATGACTGCGATCTCTTCACCGGCAAGTGCACGCTTTGCAACCACGCTGGAAAGTCTGCCTACAAGCAGTCCGTCTCCATCGATTACCGTTACCATCTGATACTCACCTCAGAATCCTTACGTGGCTGCCTTTCGGGTTCTGTGCAAGGAGCTGCTCAATACTGAGACATTCTCCCTGTTTCCCCGCGATCTTGTCTTCAGCTGCCTCTGAAAAGTTCAGTGCTGCAACTGTAACCCGGCAATCCAGAAGGCCGCTCCCCAGTACCTTTCCAGGCACCAGCAGGGTTTCGCCTTCCTTGGCGTACCGGTTGATCTTGCTCACGTTCACTTCTGCGTAGTTTTTACTTGACTTCTCAAGTCTGACCGCGATGTCGCGCCAGATCTGCACCTCATTCTCACTCGACGTCTTCTTCAGGAGCCTGATGAGTTCGGTGAGGCGCGGATTGGACTTATCATAACTTTTGCTCATGATCCGTTACCCCCTGATTTCGCTGAGCGCTTCGAGGAGTCCGTCTGATTGATTCTTCAGAAACAGCAGCCCCTGGCTTAGGACCTCTCGTGCAGGAAGTGAACCATCACCCTCCATCGAGAAGATGAACCGCTTATCATCCATGATAATATGAATGGCAGGCTCATCGCCGATCCCACTGTTCAGGCAGGCCTGTTCACAGAGCCGGCAGAGTGAACACTGTATATCGCCACCCTCCTTTACTGTGACCTTTCCGCCTTTAACCTCCAGGATATTCTTGGGACAGACCTCCACACACAATCCACATCCGTCGCATGTTTTTTCAGGACTGATGATTGGATAGTTCTTGTATCCGCAGACCGTTACCGGCTGCCACTTTGAGTGTTCAAAGCCGCGATCCAGGATTGCATATGCTTCAATTACGACTTTCTGGTTCTTCTCAAGCTTGACAATTGGAATATTGCCTGCTGCCGGATGAACCGCGGGATCCTGGGAGATGAGGTCTTCAGAAAGGACCATGCGTGGCCCTTCAACGCTCATCGTCAGGGTAACCGTGCACTTGGAACAGCCCTTGCCTTCGCAAGTGCATTGATTCCGGGGTACGTAACTCTTCAGGTCTGTGGTGAGTGGTATGAGTCCGATCCGGTGTGCAAGCATTTCATCAAAGAGTGCGCTCGTATTGTCATAGATCTTAAGATCCTCGACAGCGAACGTCATGACTTCGCTCTGCATCGCCCGACGGAGTGCATTTGCAAATGCAATATGCGATTCACTCAGCACAAACGAGGTGCTGTTGTCCTCAAGGCTGCTGAATTCGATCTTCATCAGACCCGACGACCTCTCTTCCCGCCCTTTGCCCTGCAGGAGTCGTGTGGTACTGGCGTGACATCTTCAATGATACCGATACGAACACCGGCACGGGCGAGAGCACGGATTGCTGCCTGGGCACCAGGCCCTGGTGAGCGCTGCTTTCCCCGTCCGGGTGCACGGACCTTCACATGAAGTCCGACAAGCCCTTTTTCCTTGGCTGCCTGGGCAACATTCTGTGCCATCTGCATGGCAGCGTATGGAGAACTTTCATTACGTGCCTGCTTGACGACCATTCCACCACTGCTCTTGGTGATCGTCTCGGCGCCGGTCTGATCGGTGACGGTGATGATGGTGTTGTTAAAGGAGGCGTAGATATGTGCAACGCCCCACTTTTCCTTCCCTTCAGCCATATTTATCTCCCTACCTTGGCGATACGCTGTCTCTCTCCATGAATGTCACTGACCAGCGGTGAAGAGCCTGCATATGAGATCTGTTCCTGTTCAGCTGCACTGACAGTGTATCCCGGAATGGTTACTCTTCTGCCGTTGATGGAGATATGTCCGTGCGTAATGAATTGGCGTGCCTGTTTCGGCGAGCGTGCAAATCCACGGCGGTAGACCAGACTCTGCAGTCTGCGGTCGAGCTGCTGCTCAACGCGGACAGATAGAACATCATCTATACCTGCATTCTCACCAAGAATGCCGATGCGGTTTAAGTGCCCGATAAGTTCGGCTTTCTTCCGCTCGATGATCTCCTGACCTGCACCACCTGACTGCAGTGCGATGATCTCACGGGCAGCCTTACGGTACCGTCGGAGCGCGCCCTTGGCGATCCAGACTTCCCGCTTGTTACGCAGACCGTACTCAATCACCAGTTTGGTCTCTTCCTCGATACGGGAGAGTTCAAATGGGCGTTTTGGGGTCTGGTACTGTTTATGGTTCTTTCCTGGATATCCCATGATTCACCCTCACGTAGTTTTTCTCTTGACACCAACAATCAGACCGGTTCTTCCGGTAGACTTGGTGCGCTGACCACGGACCTTCTGTCCGGTCTCGTGTCTGATTCCACGGTATGCACGAATCTTCTTGAGAATGTTGATGTCGTCCTCATTTGTGAGGGAGAGATCGCTTCCGATGATATGCTTAGGAGCACCGGTGTAGACATCTTTTGGCCGGTTGGTCATCCATACCGGAATGCGTTCTGCATAGGTATTGACAACTTCACGAATCCGGTCAACAGACGCTTCATCGAGTTTTCCAATAAGTTCGTGCTTAGGGACCTCAGCCGCCTTCGCAATAATCTGGGCGGCATGTCTGCCAACCCCTTTGATACCTGTCAGTGCTACAATGACTGATTTGGTACCGTCGAGGTCAGTGTTGAGAACCCTGACGAAATAATTAATTTCCTGATCTTCCTGAGCCATGCAATGCCTCGCTTTATGAGAAAGCGCCTGCGTGTCAAGCGTTGAGGGAGGGATTTGAACCCCCGAGTCCCAAGGGGACACAGGGTTAGCAACCCTGCGCCATACCTGGCTTGGCTACCTCAACAATCAAATTCGCATCTGTGTAGACACTCGCAACAGAAACTCTGTTGCTACAGGAATTGTGCTTACCAATGTGGTAGAGATTCAGATATAAGAGTTATGATATTCAGGGCAATAATTGATAAGAAAAATTTCGAATTCAAAGAATCCGGGATGATTATTCTTGTTTTTTTGCTGCACGTACTGCTCCTGATCCAATGAGCGCGGAGGTTACCAGCGGGAGAGCGATAGTGGCATCACAGAAGCACTGAACATTTGAGCAGGTGCATGACTCCTTGCCCCAAGACATTGCCTCTTCAAACGTACATCCTGAAAGCCCGCCAAAGTGCGGCGTGTCAGTGGTGTACTGGATCGCATAGTCATGACCACTGCAGTCACTCTTATGAATCGATGCAATGACCTGAGTCTGCTGGATAAAGTTCTTGGGAACTCCACCTCCGATGTAGACGACTCCAGTCTTTGCAGTTTTTTCAACAAGACTAGTTATCTCATCAGCATCCTGGATCTGATCAACAAGAATTCTGATCCCCTGCCGCCGGGCAATCACAAGGCCAATCCCTATTGAGGAGTCACACAGTGCAGGGATGAAGATTGGAACATTTGATGCTGCACAGGTTGCAGTCAGAGATCTCCCTTTTGGATAGGTATCAATCAGCCATTGTCCAAGAACTCTGATAAATGAGGCCGATGAACCTTCAAACCCGCCATGGGATCGTGCAAACTCTGCTATAA
Source organism: Methanospirillum lacunae (assembly GCF_003173355.1). Taxonomy (NCBI): domain Archaea; kingdom Methanobacteriati; phylum Methanobacteriota; class Methanomicrobia; order Methanomicrobiales; family Methanospirillaceae; genus Methanospirillum; species Methanospirillum lacunae. The sequence continues at coordinate 225,693 of NZ_QGMY01000006.1, forward strand.
TATTGTCAACTTTTCTGAACTGTTCCTCGTATGCAAAGACATCGTAGATACGATCGATTCCATTCTCAAAGAGTTCGATATCATCAACGTGATGGTGTCCGAGGTAATGCCTGATTCCGCAGTGTTCACATATATCATGGAAAATGTTAGCTCCGGTAGAGACGATCGCATCTACAAACCGTCTGCTGACAAGTTCGATGAGACACTCCTGCATCCCTGCTGGAATCATTGCACCTGACAGACCAAGCAGGATCGTGACCTGTGGATCCTTCAGCATATCTTTCCAGACTGCCACCGATTCACCAAGTTTTCTTCCCTGAAATCCGGTCCTGCTCATACCATCAAGAAGGGCAGAAACATCAGAAACGGGCCTGACCGGTGTCGTTGGATCCAGCATCATTGGATAGCGTTGGAAATCAGGAGATAAATAAGATAATGCAACAGTTCTGATACTCTGAACCAAGGAATCTCAAATGTTCTCAAATGATATGCAAAAGATAATTCAAAGATAAATATCGTTGAAAAAAGGATCAGAGTGCCTGGATTAATGACTGGCGGGTCACGATGCCAACGACCTTGCCATTCTCAGTTACCGGCACGCTGCTGAAATTCTTGGTGCACATAAGATCTATCACCTTGTTCAGAGGCGATCCCATCTCAACACTCTGCACTGATGCGGTCATGATATCCTGCACAAGGATGTTACGGACTTGATGCTCCTGGTGGCGGTCATCAACCGAGTCGCGGAACTTCAGAAGGGCAACAGCAACATCAGTTTCAGAAACAATGCCTGCCATCTTCCCCTCGTTCATGACAACAAACCGGGCAATATTCTCATCAATCATCTTTCTGCGCAGGTGAACCATTCTTTCACCGGAATCGATGAACTGGACACGCTCCATTACAGATGTCAGATCACCATCAGGGACCATCTTTCCGAGAATGTCACCTGAATTAACCTGACCGATCAGTTTGTTATCTGAGTCATAAACAACCGCGAGTTTGTACCGCTCCTGCAGGAGTGGGATGAGGACATCAACTTCCTGATCATCATAGATGAAGGTAAAATCATCATCGATTGTATTGGAAACGTGGATAGCATTCGGTGAGACCTCTGTGCTGTGCTTTGCACCAAGTTTCTCCACGATTTTGTGACGGGACACTGTGCCAACCACTTCATCGTTGTGGACTACGATCAACGGGTCCATTCCGACATCGAGCATTTTATCCAGTGCTTCGGTTACCGGGACTGACTTTGCAACAGTCACCGGTTTGGACATAACATCCCTGACAAGTATAGTATTGGTCATAAAATCACTTCTCCTATGATATCATCTCTGGTTATAATTCCTTTTAGTCCCTGTCCATTCGTGATAATAAGGCAAGATATATGTTTTTCTGCCATTTCACGAATGACATCGCCAGTCCGCGCTTTGTCATCAAGTGTGATCACCGGTGATCTCATCACATCTCCAGCCTTGAGTTTTTCAGGTTGAGTTCGTCCTTCCTGTGCAAAGGTGAGATCACTTTCAGAAATAATACCACTCATGCTGCCATCTTCTCCGGTTACTACAACTTTTCCACAACCAGACTGCATCAGATCGATCACATGATCGAGTGAATGTTCCTTTGTTACCTGTTGTACATCATGCATCACCCCGGATACCGGACGATCCAGGCTTTTTACAAGCGGGGATCGTATCATGTCAGATTTGGTCACCATTCCGAGAACCATTCCCTGGTCTATTACCGGAAATCCCGAGATCTTATGGGTTACCATCAGAACCAGTGCATCATGAATACTGCTGCCTGGTGATATACTGATGATATCTACAGTCATGACAGATGAAACTGGCTCATTATCAGGAGATCTCCGCCGCCAGGCCGGGTCACGACTCCTGAGTCTGTACCCAATATCCTTTTTGGTGATGATCCCTACAGCCCTTTGACCATCCATAACCAGAACTCTGGAGATATGGTGTTTCAGCATGAGGTTTCTGACATAGGAGACAGTATCATCGGGACCACAGACCCGTACGGGTGAACTCATCAGATCAGATATCAGCATGGTTCATCACCCACTCTGCTGTTCTGTCGAGAGAGCCCTGACGAGATCAAATTCAGTTACGAGACCGGCAAGCCTGCTGTTCTCAATCACCGGGAGAGCACCTACACCTTTCTCAAGCATTCTTCTGGCCGCCTCAGTGATGGTCTGGTCAGGTTCAATGGTGTACAGGTTTCCATTTACAAGATCTCTGACTGGTTTTGCCATCACCTCTGCAACGTGACCGGTTACAAGGCTCTCAAACACTTTGCCTGAACCAATATACCGCACAATATCAGTGGCAGTGATAATCCCAAAGACCACATCATTCTTGACGATTGGAAGCCGTCTGAACTGGTGACTGGTCATTACTTTGGTCACCATCGAGAGCGGACAGTCAGGTTCCTGCACAAGAAGTGAGGAAGTCATCACATCACTCACCTTGAGAGTGCTGTATGCCCGGCAGAGAAGTTTGAGAACATCGCGTTCAGTGACGATGCCGGTGAGAACTCCTTCCTCATCAACAATTGGTATTCCACCGATACGATCCTGCAAAATGATCTGGATCGCTTCGGAAAGATTGGCGTGGGGAGGTAGCGTCCTGACATCAGGCTTCATGATCTTGCTGACGCTTTCATTGATGGCAGCAAGGAAGTTGCCATCATGCTTGATGTTGATGAGGTTGAACTTCTCACCTCCACCAAGAAAGTCTACCACGTCACGTGCAGTAAGAATACCTTTGAGACGATGAGTCCCGGGATCGACGATGGGCAGACGGCGGACACCCCACTCAGTGAGAGTCTCGATTGCACCTATGATCCGCATTGTTTGAGGAGCCGAGATGACCTGCCTGGTAGCAATTGAAAGTACTGTCCCTAGATCATTATCATGTCTGGTGTGCATAATTGGTCTGATATTTGAGAAATATGATCGCAAATCCATCCGTTACCTGGAGATACAGGTCCCGGTCTTTTCAAAAAACCAAAGGGATGGAGTTATTCAGGTCAGAGGCGGTCTTCTTCGTTGCAGAGTGAGCAGATAAGAGAACCGTCAACATTTGAGAGATCATCTGACATCCTCCCACATCTGCTACACATCCCTGAAGAAAGATCTTTCGCCTGATTGATATCAATGAGTTCACCCATGAGCTCATTGATCTCAGTCGAGACTGCCATAATATCCCTGACACTCACTATCCCGATGACAATCCCCTTATCATTAATAATCGGCAGACGACGAACCCGGTTCTTTATCATAAGATGGGCCGCATCTTCCACAGATTTATCACCATGAAGTGTTATGAGCGGGGATGTCATAATCTCGTAGACATGGGCCTCACTAGGCTTGATGTCTTTAGCCACAACCTTACAGTTGAGGTCCTGCTCAGTTACGATGCCGACGGCAACATTTTCCTTGAGAACGATACAGCTTCCGGAGGGATCTTTGTTGCACATCTTCCGTGCTGCATCTGCAACCGTTGCTCTATAATCTATGGTTTTCGGGTTCCTTCGCATGATATCCCGCACGGCCACCGAAGTGTCGAGCTGGATCTTCTCATTTGCGTATGTCATGGCTTTCACCTCTGTTATACCCGGGCAGATGCATCCAATCAGTTAATCATCCGGTTCAGATATTAATCCATCGGTCCCGGAATTTTCAGAAAGGATAGGAAACCTGCCAGGGTGGGATAACAACAATAATAATCCCCTCTGATCATATCCATACAGAAGGAACTCCGGATTTGCGGGAGTAAATGCCGCTTCTGCCGGTCAGGACGATACATATGGGACTGAGTCAGACCTTCTCCAAAATTCTTACAAACCTCTTCCATAAGAAGACATCACGAATAGGAATTTACGGACCTCCAAATGCAGGAAAGACAACTCTGGCAAACCGGATCGCCAAAGAATGGTCAACAGGAGTTGAAGGGACGGTCAGTGAGATCCCTCATGAAACCCGGAGAGCGCTTCGGGCAGAAAATATCACGATTACCGGATCAAACGGAAAATCCATCACTATTGACATCGTTGACACCCCGGGAGTCACAACGAAGATTGATTATAACGAGTTCATCGAATACGGTATTGAACGGAGTGAAGCAATCGACAGGGCACGGGAGGCAACAGAAGGAGTTGCCGAAGCGATGCACTGGCTCAGGGAAGATATCGACGGGGTCATCTATATGATAGATGCGACAGCGGATCCCTTTGCACAGGTGAACATCATGATGGTCGGCATCATCGAGAGCAGACATCTTCCGGTTGTAATCGCTGCGAACAAGACTGATCTCCCTGATGCATCACCACAGCGGATCAAGACAGCCTTCCCCCAGCACCCTGTGGTCCCGATATCCTGTATCAACGGAACCAGAGTGGAAGATCTCTATGAAGAAATGATCAGGACATTTCGGTGAAGACCATGCAGGGTGTTCAAATCGATCTTATTTCTGCAGAACGGCTATCACGGATGCCATCCATGGAGAAAATCCGCCTGATTCTCGACAAGGTCAGGAGTGGAACCATCGTAATTCTTGAATCTGGTCTTTCGCCTGAAGAACAGAGTTCACTTATAGAGATGACAATGCAGGAGATACTACCTGACGAATTCTCAGGAATCGAGATTGAGACCTACCCCTCAAAACAGAAGAGTGGGGGGATGTTATCCCGGTTTGTACGGGGAGAGGGAGAATTAAGAAGACTTACAGTGATAGGACCGGCAAACCAACTAAAAATGATTAGGCGTGACCGGGATTTCATTAGTGCCTGGATCTCAGCTCGGTAATTATGCCACACATCTGTCTCCGGTGTAAAACCCGCCTTGAAGCTGCCCCTGGTCTGGCACCCCGCTGTCCTGCATGCGGAGGAACCAGATTTGCCTTTGAGTCGCCACGAAAGGCAGAAGCAGCAAAAGCACTAGAGTCTGTATCCCCCATTTCAGAAGAACCTCCACAGCCCACTAATGACATCAACATTCCTGTGGAAACCAGGCAAGTTGAAGAAAAGCAAAGTGAGCCACTTACTCCTGAATCAGTTGAAAGTATACGCATTGTTGAACCTGGCAAGTATGATCTGAATCTGCTCAGGCTTGCTGAGTCTGATGACCGCGTTATTCAGGTTGGAAAAGATGGAAACTTCCGGCTTGATCTTAACTCGATGATCAGGCCAAAGAAAAAACGTTGAGTTACGGGCATGCCCGTTATGTAATATTGTCCACCGCATACCCTTTGCTTGCGAGCAGATCGATAACCCGTTCACGATGGTTTCCCTGCAATTCAATCGAGTTTCCCTTCACCGTCCCCCCACAGGCGAGTTTACTCTTCATGAATTTAGAGAGGTCTTCGAGATCGATGTCAGTAGGATCAAGCCCCTCGATCACTGTGACTTCTTTCCCATAACGACGTTTATTGACCTTTACGTTAATTCTCTGCTGCTCTTTTGCAACTTCTTCACAGATACACAGTTCTTTTGGTAGCCCGCAAATGGAGCAAATACCACCATTCATTACTATACCATCTCCCGTTTTGTTATTAAAGCCTTTTTATTGTCCGGTATCGGAACAAACCCATTTATAACCGAGATTAGAAAAGTCAGGCCATAGGAGATTATTACCCAGCCCATCCAACGTTGGATCATGTCAATTATGGTGCTCGGTACAGCTTCTCATGTTGGAAAGAGTACCGTGGTTACCGCGATATGCAGATTACTCCACCGGCGTTCAATCAGGCATGCCCCATACAAATCTCAAAACATGAGTCTGAACTCATATGTTACACGCGAGGGGGGTGAGATAGGAATTGCCCAGGCGATGCAGGCCATAGCAGCAGGTTTAGAGCCTGATATTTCAATGAACCCAATCCTGCTCAAGCCCAAAGGAGATCAGACCTCACAAATTGTGCTCATGGGAAAGCCATACCGTGACGTCAAAGCCTCCTCATATTATAATGAGACCGATTATCTCCTGGAGATAGCGATAGAAGCTGCCAACGTATTGCTTGACCGGTATCAGCACCTGGTTATTGAAGGGGCCGGTGGTGCTGCCGAGGTGAATCTGTACTCCCGCGACATCGCCAATATCAGACTTGCCCAGAAACTCAGATATCCAATCATTTTGGTTGCAGACATAGAACGTGGAGGCGTCTTTGCCCAGGTATATGGCACCATTTCACTTCTCCCTGATGAGATAAGATCCCTTGTAAAGGGGGTAATTATCAACAAATTCAGGGGAGACCCTGCTCTCTTTGATGAAGGGATCACAATCCTTGAAGCTCTCTGTCATATCCCGGTACTGGGTCTCGTACCGGCAACAGACATAGCCATCCCGAGCGAAGATTCACTCTCACTACAAGACAAAAAAGTAGTGGTAACACCAATTCGAATTGCTGTAATCCATCTCCCGCGGATATCAAATTTCACAGACTTTGAACTTCTTGAGCGTCATGCATCTGTTTCCTATGTGAAACCCGGCGAAAACCTTGGCGATTATGATGCCATCATTATTCCAGGAACAAAAAATACGGTTGAAGATCTACAGGTAATTCAGGCATCGGGTGCAGCAGATCAGATCAGGGTAGCACGAGCGAGAGGCGCTCCAGTGATTGGAATCTGTGGGGGATACCAGATGCTCTGCACGACTATCATCGACTCAGGGGTTGAGTCATGTGAGGGAGAATATCGAGGAATCGGACTCATCCCGGGAACCACCCAGTTCATCGGGTACGAAAAGACTACCACCCAGGTAACCCGCTGCTCATCAGGAGTCGGTCCAATCCTCTCACGTATCTCTGAAGTGAGCGGGTATGAGATTCATATGGGAGATACCAATCATCCAAAAGTTAAAACTGCTTTTTTGGATGAAGGGGCAGTCTCTGATGATGGTCTTGTAATAGGGACCTATATGCATGGCCTATTCACAAATCCATCTGCGGTTAAAGCCCTGGTCTCATATCTTTGCGAGCAGAAAGGAATCATATGGAATGAAAGTGAGGAACAGGGAGATCCATTCGATGCCCTGGCAGATCACTTTGAAAAATATGTCCGATTTGATGAGATTCTGAAACACTTCAAATAAAAAGGAGAAATTTCCAGTTAACCGATGATATTCATGATACTACGAAACCCCTCTGATGAGAGATCATCGCATATAACTGCTTCAACTTTTGCAAGGTCAATCTCCTCGCTATGACGCTGAAGAGTGCAGTAAGCACGGGCAGGGGAGGCAACCTCTTTGCCAGCTACTCTGAACCTGACAGAATGGGCACAGAACCTGCAGTGATCTAGGTCCTCTTTTTTTGAAGACAGGCACTCCACATATCCTTTCTCTACCTGAAGTGTACGGACAGGACGGCTCATGCTCCTTCTCCGGAAATCCCTTCAATAATGATCTCCCCACCTGACAACTCCTTCATCTCGTCATTAATAATGGATGCTGCTTTCTCCTTTTCCCGCTCAAGATGATGAACCCGGCCTTCAAGTTTTCCTGATTCCTCATCGATGTGTTTTATTTCACGTTCGAGATCGAGAATGGCAATCTCAAACGAAGAATACTTTTCTGCTGCAGTGTGCGAGGAAAGTATATCGCGATCATGCTGACATTTTTCCTCTCCGTTTCGCCATAATACAACTGAACCTGTCATCTGGTCCATGTATGAATCAGCATTTACAAACAACGATTTTTCAAATGAATTTTTCAGGGGGATTGAATCGTTTGCTATTGATTTGAAAATCTCTTCTGATGTAGATTTTACAAGATGCACAAATTCAGGATCAGCATATTGCTGGAGTACGGCCATCTGGATAAGACTGTCAAGATGTTTCTCCTCACCCTTTCTTTTCTCGTCCTGTACAATCCGCAGCGCACGACGCCAGATAGGAAGAGCAGTTCTTACAAGAGCATCAAGCGTTTCAAATAACTCAAGAGTCCTTCGCTTTTCGTCTTCAAACGCTGCCATTGCATCCGCATATTCCCGGTATTCATGGCTTGAAGCATGCGTATCCCGATCACGGGAGAGGTCATCTTTTCGCTTGAGACGTTCACTACGCTTTTCATCCATCTCTTTCCTGATGGTGTTCACTTCAGCGAGTTCATCTTCAGCATCCTGCACCTGCTTTATCCCCTCCCTGACAGCCTCAATGCTGGCAAGTCTGATCCGGGAGTTTTTTATGGCTTCAGTAAGGAGGTTGAGTTCTTTTCCAATCTGATCCATCAGTTGCCTGAAGACCTTCACCTCATCTGCATACAGGTGGTGCAGGTAGCGGCCGGGGCCACGGTATGCCTTAAAGCAGCAGTTGATCAATTCGGCAACCTGCTGGTAATAGGTCTCATCATCGTCAGAGAATTCGACATCAAGGGCATCTTCGACCTTATGCTTGAACTGTGGGAGGTTATGCCGGTTCACCTGCTCGACCTTGGGGTGCATGGGTTCTGGAGTAGAATCCTCTTTCCCAAACTCTCCAAGAAGTTGAAGAATATCCTGCCTGGCTTTTTCAATGACCTCACGTGAATCAATGAACTGCTCAGAGCGGAGACTGACACAGGTCTGCTCTTCGGTATCAAGCCATGCAGGAAGGTCAGCAAAACTCGTAGTACTCGATTTTGATTCTGTTTTTTTGGATTTGAATAATTCGGTTATTCGTTTAAACATGATCTTCCCCTGATAAATACTCGATTTTAGGATCGCCGTCATCCCGGTCAAGATCCCTGATGCGATCAATACCATGAATTTCATGTATCACATCAACCACTGCAGATGGAACCAGACGTTCCCAAGGTTTGCCGGCCCTCATTCGATCCCTTATAGAGGTCCCGGAATGTGATTCTCGTTTAAACATGGAGGGTGAACAGACCGGGATTCCTGCTTCTGAAAAGAGCCTGATAACAAGAGGATTACTTGTGTATACAGTATCAAACGGAGGTGTCATTGAGGTGATATGGGCAACCCAGAGGGCATTTCGTTTGATATCTTCTATGGGAATTACATAATACGGACAGCATAAGCCTTCCAGAGCTCTTGTTATCATCAAAACCCGTTCACCTGCAGTGAACGGATTTTCAAGATCATGGCTAAGCTGGGCACTTCCAATTCCTATGATTAGTTCATCTGCTTCCCTTGTGATGCGATCAATAACAGTTAGATGACCGTTGTGAAACGGTTGAAACCTTCCTATGTAAAATGCACGTTTCACGATCTTCCTCCTGCAACCATGGTTGCTATTCTTGCCGCGAACGCCCCCGCAACAAATCCGGCATCAATATTTACCACTGTCAGCACTGAACATGACTGGAGCATACTTGCAAGGGCAGCCTCTCCTTTCCCCATATATCCATATCCGGTTGAGACCGGAACACCGATCACCGGTTGATCCATAAGACCTGCAACGACTGCCGGAAGAGTTCCTTCCCTTCCCGCGGCCACAACAAAAGCATGACAGTCCCGCATCTCCTCAAGTACCGGAAAGAGCCGATGCAGACCAGCAACACCGACATCATAGGAGGTGCGAACAATACACCCCATCTCCTCAGCAATAACCCGGGCTTCTTCTGCAACCCTGATATCAGAGGTTCCTGCAGTGATTACTCCGATGATACCACCGGTTCGCTGCACTTTCGGAGCACCAGTGAGTACCATGATCCTGCCTTCTGGGGAATATTCATACGATATGCCAAGACGTTCTGTTATCTCCTGCAAAGCAGGCAGGGTATCAGGATCGATCCTTGTGATAACACACCTGCCAGCCCGGCGTGCATACCCTTCTGCTATGGCATACAGGTGTGAAGGATCTTTTCCTTCAGCAAGCACCACTTCAGGAATCCCACACCGGCCTGCCCGCTCAAGATCAAGATGTGCAATAGAACCGATATGACCTGTGCTCCTTTTCTGGATCTCTATTTCAGCCTCATCGGGGGAGAGAACCCCTCTTCTGACACGTTCCAGAAGATCCCGCAGATCACCATCAGGCTTCATATAAGATAGTAAGATATGAGTCAAAGATTACATAATAGGTTCATTGTGGTGAGTTATCTCTTCTATATCGCCGTCTTCGGTTCGGCCGCCTGTCTCTTTTTATGGCTGCGCGATATCAGGATATTTATGAGAACCGGCCTTGATGGGTACCGGATTTCGGCACGAACAGGAGTTATTCACACCGCGATCACAACCGCTGGAGCAGGCGAGATAATGCTCTTTCCATCTGCCGATATTCTCGGAATCGGGATTGTCCTGCTTGGATTGTATCTCCAGGGACAGCAGAAGAGAGAGGTTGTTTTTTCAACAGAATCCGTCATAGACCGGGCACTTGGGAAGGCCCGGATAAAGCGATAGTTACAGAGGATACACATGCTGAGTAGACCACGAGGAACACGTGATATGCTCCCTGAAGAAATGGAGCAGCGCAGGGAGATCGAGGCACGACTGAGGGCAAAGGCCCGAACCTGGGGATACAGGGAAATATCCACGCCTACATTTGAAGAACTTGAACTCTTCACGATCCGTTCAGGTGAAGGGATCATCGATGAAATGTACGTCTTTGAAGACAAGGGTGGCAGATCTCTCGCCCTCAGGCCTGAACTCACCGCACCTGTACTCAGAACCTTTGTCAATGAAGGTCGTTCCCTCACAAAACCAATTAAGTGGAATTACTTTGGAGACTGTTACCGGTACGAACGCCCGCAGAAAGGGAGATACAGGCAGTTCTGGCAGTTTGGAATCGAACTGATCGGTGCCGATTCTGCAATGGCTGATGCAGAAGTCATGATGGTTGCTGATGATCTTCTCAGAACAACCGGTGTTACGTTTGTCATGAAAATTGGGCATCTCTCATTCATGCGGACACTTCTGAGAGATCTCCCTGCTGCCGACCAAAAGAAAGTCAGGGCATTTCTTGACAAACGAGACACTGAAGCGGCTTCGGTATTCCTGACAGAAATCGGGAGAAATGATCTTGCTCACCCACTTCAGCAGCTCATAAGTGCCCGGACGCTCGATGAAGTCTTTGCGGTTATCGGCGAGATCCCTGAAGCTGACCGGATACGAGAGACCTTTGGTATCCTCGACAGTCAGGGAATCCAGTATGAGATCAATCCTGCCATCGCCCGTGGTCTTGACTACTATACAGGAATTGTCTTTGAATGCTTTGCCGAAGGACTGGGAGCAGAGAACCAGATCCTCGGGGGCGGTGCATACCGGCTTGCTCACCTCTTTGGCGGGGAGGATACCCCGTCAGTCGGGTTTGCGATGGGATTTGACCGGGTGATGGTAGCTCTTGGCGAAAATATCTGGATGCCATTCCAGCCTCATGTTATTGTAATCTTTACCCCCAATGCCCGGGACAGAGCACTCGAAGTTGCACGTGAATTACGGGGGAGTGGAATTCTCTGTAGCATTGATCTTATGGGAAGGGGGTTTTCTGCACAGATGAAAAATGCAGGAAAGAATGCTGACTATGTCATCATTATCGGTGACGATGAGGTAAAAACAGGTCTGGCAACACTTAAGAATATGAAAGGAGGAGATCAGCAGACCCTTCCGCTTACTGACGTGATATCTTCACTTACCACCCATTGAAAATACTGAGTACTGAATCTCCCACATTTTTCAAGGCACAATGGCACGAAAGAAAGAACCCGTCCCTGTGCAGGCAGAACTGCCGGCTGAAACCCTTGCAGACGAACTAGCCCGTCAGCAGCGTAGCATTAGTGTAGCCGAATTTTTTGAGAAGAACAAACACCTACTCGGTTTTGATTCGCCGGTCCGAGGAATCATCACTACAGTGAAGGAAGCGATTGACAATGCGTTAGATGCCTGCGAAGAGGCTGGAGTGCTCCCAGACATCTACCTTGGTATCTTCAGGATGCAGGAAGATGTCTTCAAGGTCGTTGTTGAGGATAACGGGCCGGGAATAGTTCCAGAAAATATACCATTTGTCTTTGGAAAACTCCTCTATGGCTCCCGGTTCCATCAGATCCGCCAGTCCCGTGGACAGCAGGGTATCGGAATTTCTGCAGCAGTCCTCTATGCCCAGCTGACAACCGGTACGCCAACTCTTGTCATCTCCCGGTGTGGTGCTGACCGGGGAGCATTCAGGATGCTCATTCAGATAAAGACTGAGACAAACGAGCCCGAGATCCTCTCTCGCGAAGAGATAACCTGGGACCGTACCCACGGAACCAGAATCGAGATAGAATTCAGGAGCAGCCTAACTGCACGAAAACGGCTCATCGAATACCTCAGGTACACCTCGGTTGTAAACCCGCACTGTCGGATCAGGGTTGATCTCGACGGTGAAACGATGACCTTTGATCGTGCAAGCGAGGAGCCCATAGTCCCGCCAAAAGCGATCAAGCCACATCCCCACGGGGTCGAACTGGGCGAACTCAAACGAATGGCAGCTGCCACCAATGAAACGCTCAGGACATTTCTGATTGAAGGGTTCACCAGGGTCGGTGAGAAGACAGCAACTGAGATCCTGAATACGGCCGGAATGCCAGATGACCGCAAGGCTTCCTCTCTGAAAATAAAAGAACTTGGTACCCTGCTGGCAGCAATGCAGAGTGCAAATGTACCTCCGCCGCCAGCCCAGCAGTGTCTCTCCCCGATAGGCGAAGATCTCATCAGACAGGGCCTTGAGAAAGAGTTCCAGCTCGATTACATCTCGGCACGGACACGGCCTGCCGCAGTGTACCATGGACACCCGTTTATCGTAGAGGCCGCCCTTGGCTGGGGAGGTAAACTCGAAGCAGAGGGGACTGCAAGGATTATGAGATTTGCAAACCGGGTGCCACTCATGTATCAACAGGGAGCCTGTGCTGTCACTGGCTGTATCAGCGGGGTAAACTGGAAGACATACGGGATCGGCCAGCAGGGACTTCCAACAGGACCATTGATCATCCTCGTGCATGTGGCATCAACCAATGTCCCGTTTACAAGTGAGAGCAAGGATGCTGTTGCATCAATTCCTGAGATCGAGCGGGAGATAACCCTGGCTTTGCAGGATCTCGGGCGTGATCTCAAGACATTTATCCAGCGCCGTGACCGGAGCAGACAGAGTGAAGAACGGGCCCGGGCTATCTGTTCGATCATTCCCGATATTGCGGCAAAGGTCGCAGAGACTCTGGATCTTCCGGTCCCTGATACTTCACCTATTGAAGGGCAGATCATGCGACGGCTGGTAGCCAAGAAGAGGACTACAGATGGAATAGTCTCTATTCTTGTGAGCAACTACACCTCACATGCAGTTGACATCTCTCTTTATGCAATCACCCAGGATGATCCACAGAAAGCAGACAAACCACCGGTTTTTGTTGAAAAAATGGGCGATGATTACTCGGCAGTATGGCAGCTCCGCCTTGCAGCTTCAGAGACCTGGATCACTGAATTCCCCGGGACAGGGAGGGGAAGTATCGACATCAGGGGAATAGACGAGAAAAAGAAAGTGGTGGTGGATCTTGATAGATAAGGAAGCCAGAAAAAAGGAGACCCTGAATAAGCTGCTGGGAATTCCAAGGCAGTGGTACTCCCAGATGACCAGGGGGGATCTTCCATCCATCACGATGCCGACCAGAACCAAAAAGAACATCGAGTACGATGAAGACACCGAGGTCTGGAAGTACGGAGACAGGGAGAGACTTCGTGAGGCAGGCAGCGAGAAGAGCGCCCTGCATATTCTCAAGATGGCATATGTGATCTGGTTTATCAGACACCAGATCGTGGAGAACCGTTCATCCACATTAAGAGAACTGTATTACATCTCTGAGGGCTGGAAGAGGGCTAAGTTTGGAGCCCAGAATGATTCCAACCTCCTTATTGAAGATCTTGAGATCCTGACAGATGTTCAACGTGAGCAGTTCAACCTCAGACCAGAAGAAGACGGGGCTAGTATATTTGGCCCGCTAAAAATAAGAGAAGAGACCAGGCGTGGTCCTAAAGAGATCCACTGTGGTAATGATGTCGGTGAGACCGGGTACCAGATCCCAACAAACGTAGAGAAACTGGAACTTGTGGATCATGACGCAAAAATGGTTATCGCAATTGAAACCGGTGGTATGTATGCCCGTCTGATTGAAAACGGGTTTGATGAGAAGTACGATGCCATCCTCGTCCATCTCAAAGGTCAGCCTGCCCGATCAACACGACGTGTGCTCAATCGACTTGCCAAAGAGTTCGAACTCCCGGTCACGGTCTTCACCGATGGCGACCCATGGTCATACCGCATCTATGCATCAGTTGCGTACGGATCGATAAAAAGTGCTCACATTTCGGAGATTCTTGCAACTCCATCAGCCCGGTTCATCGGTGTTCAGCCGACTGACATCAGGGATTATGATCTCCCTTCAGATAAACTAACTGACCAGGATATTTCAGCTCTCAGAGCAGAGCTCACAGATCCGAGGTTTGCAACTGACTACTGGCGTGAACAGATAGATCTCCAGCTCTCACTAAACCTGAAGTCAGAACAACAGGCATTCGCTGCCCGAGGGCTTGACTTCGTCACTGACGAGTACCTCCCGGCCCGACTTTCCGAGATGGGTGTTCTGAAACGGTGATTGCACGAAAAAGATCGAACAGAAGATTAAGGATCACAAAGAAGAGGTATCATGGATATATTCAGCATGCCTGCGGTCATGCTTCCTCTTGCAGTTAATGCCCTTGTTCTGATTATTACACTCATCTACGGATGTAGAGAGGACATCCGGGAGCGTGCAGTACCGGTTGTGATGTGGTATCCCGCACTTGCAATCGGTATTCCCATGCTCATCTGGTTCTGGTACTCAGTAGCAGAAGCTGGAGACCTGCGCATGATGATGCCACTCATCCCTTTGATTCTCTTCTTTGTAGTTGCCTTCTACCTCTTTACCAGGTTCAACCTGATGGGTATGGCAGATACAAAAGCCCTGATACTCATTACCGTTCTCATTCCTTGTTTTCCGTTTGCCCCAGTCACCGGTTATCCCATCTTTGGCTTCCCACCGTACGTGTTCCTGCCATTCAGCGTTCTCTTCAATGCTGTAGTCATCAATCTCATTCTTCCGGTTACGTTCTTTATTATGAATGTAATCAGGGGAAACCGTGCACCATTGCCATATCTCTTTCTCGGATTTCCAGTGCAGGGATCTGATATTGAAAACCAGTTTGGGATAGTCATGGAAGAGTTTACCGAGGTTAACGGGGAACTGCAACGAAAATTTATCGGAGTAGGAGCCGCAATAAAAGATCTTGTAGCAGGGGGAAAGCGGGTATACACCAAATCGCTTAAAGAGCATCCAGAACGGTACCGCAAAGAACTTGCGTTATATCGGAAGGCTGGCACAGTCTGGATCAGTTATGGTGTACCCTTTTTGATCCCAATCACCGGTGGACTCATCTCTGCTCTCTTCCTTGGTGATCTTTTCGGATTTCTGATCAGGCTGGTTGTTTCATGAAGGATGTTGAATCAGGACTGGTAGAACTCAGTTTTGATGAGCAAGGGCTGATCCCGGTTATCACACAGGACCATGAGACCAAGGATGTTCTCATGCTCGCCTATGCTACCCGTGAAGCTGTAGACCTCACACAGAAAAGCGGTTACGCACATTATTACAGCAGATCACGTAAAAAGATCTGGAAGAAAGGTGAGGAGTCAGGAAACCTGCAGAAGGTTTATGAGATCAGGGTTGATTGTGATGCAGACACCCTGATCTATATTGTCTCACAACAATGCGCTGCATGTCACACCGGCCACTGGACCTGTTTTTATCGGACTATCAGCGGTAAAATTATAGCAGACCGCCTATTTGAGCCGGATAAGGTATATAATAAAAGCAATGAATGACCACGTTATAAGTGGTGAATATTTTTTGAAATTGGTGCCAGATACTAGCGTCGTCATAGACGGTCGCATCACCACTCTCATCGATACAGGTGAATATAACGGAGCTCAAATAATAATACCGGAAGCAGTAGTTGCTGAACTGGAGGCGCAGGCAAACCAGGGACGGGAGATCGGATTTTCAGGTCTGACCGAACTTCAGGAACTGTGTAAGCTCGCTGAAAGAGGTATAATATCAATAGAGTTCTACGGCGAACGCCCGACACTTGAGCAGGTAAAACTTGCCAGTGGCGGTGAAATAGATTCACTGATCCGGAGGGTGGCAATAACCCATGGTGCAAGATTTATCACCAGTGATGTTGTCCAGTCCGAGGTTGCAAAGGCAAAAGGTCTTGACGTATTATACCTGCGACCTCAGGTAGAGGATTTTACGCCTCTTGCAATTGATCAGTTTTTTGACGAATACACGATAGCAGTTTATCTGAAAGAGCGTGCAAAGCCGATGGTTCGCAGAGGAACCATCGGAAAGACTGAGACGTTTACTGCCAGAGATACCCTTTGTACTGAGTACGAACTCAGGTCCATGGCACAGGAGATTCTTGAGCGTGCCAAACGCGATCCTGATGGTTTCATCGAGATAGAGAAGCGTGGAGTTACTGTTGTGCAGATCGGATCCATGCGGATATCGATCGCCCGCCGCCCCTTCTCTGACGGTATGGAGATCACCGCAGTCAGGCCTATCGTTGATCTCTCTCTCCAGGATTACAGCCAGGCAGAAATAATCAAAAAAATCCTGCTCAGCGAAAAACCAGGCGTTCTGATCACCGGCACACCAGGGTGTGGAAAGACCACTCTTGCCCAGGCTATTGCCACATACCTATCTGATTCAGGTTGCATTGTCAAGACAATGGAACAGCCACGGGAGATGCAGGTTCCGGACCAGATCACCCAGTATACAGCCCTTGACGGTAGTATGGTCAATACAGCCGACGTCATGCTCCTTGTTCGTCCGGATTATGTCATCTTTGATGAACTGCGGAAGAATGATGACTTTGATGTCTTTGCTGATATGCGACTTGCCGGGATTGGCATGGTTGGTATTCTCCACGCAGTCTCACCGCTTGAGGCACTTCAGCGGATGGCATACCGCATAGACTTCTCTGCTCTTTCACAGGTCTTTGGAAGTCTTATCTACATGAAGGATGGGCAGATTCAACACATCTACTCAACCAGTTTCTCGATGAAGATACCGGAAGGCGCAGACAATGAGATGCACATCCGTCCGGTTACAACCCTTTCAGAACTCCAGACTGGTGATGTGGCCTTTGAGATCTTCAAGTTCGGTACTGAGACCGTTGTACTTCCAATAGCCCCTGTTGAGGAAGAAGAGGCACCGGCATATGAGCCACCACAGGAGACTGGTAAGGGTCTTGAACCAGAGAAGGCTGTGGTTGCGGTTGCAACAGTTCAGAACTCTGAACCCCAACAGTCTGAAGACGAGAATGAGAATGAAGACGAGGATGAAGAGAGTTCCACCTGGGAAGTTACTGAACGGGATATCCAGCGTGAGATCGGCAGATACTCTAATGGTGAGATCCTTGTCGAGATGCTCTCAGCAACCAAGGCTGTTGTATACATTGACGATCGCGACGTTCCAGCTGCAATCGGTAAGGGCGGCAAGAACATCGCTGCAATCGTGAACAAGGTGGGTGTCGGGATTGACATCAGACCTGCCAGTGAACTTGCCAAGAAGGCAAAGGTTGCAGCAGCCTCAGCCCCGGTCGAGAAAGAGGAACTGAACCTTGGTGAGGGACTGCAGGTCAGGATTGACAAGAAGCAACTCTCAATCATATCCTCTGATAACACTGGCAAGATAGTGGATGTCTTTGCAGGGAGGGAGTATCTCTTCACAGCCACAGTCAATGACTCTGGTGAGATTCACCTCGCAAAGAACAGTACTATTGCACAGGAGATGCTGCGCAGGTATAATGAGGGCGAGCCCATCAGGCTCAAGACGGTCTAAAGGTGGAATCAAAGAGGACATATCGTGACTCAGGATACCATTAACCAGGAGGCCGCAGTCAGGGCCAGATGGGAAGGGGCATTTGTCACAAAACCATCTGACAAGCAGAAGTTCTATCTCACCGTTGCATATCCGTACCCAAGCGGGGCGATGCATGTCGGCCATGGCAGGACATACATCGTTCCAGATGTTATCGCACGGTTCTGGAGGATGCGGGGTCGTGAAGTACTGTACCCGATGGCATTCCATGTCACCGGTGCACCAGTGGTCGGGATTTCAAAACGGATTGCACGAAAGGATGAGAAGGCAATCAAACTGTACCGGGATCTTTATCGGGTTCCCCAGGATGTGCTGGATTCATTCACTGATCCCCTCAATATTGTCAATCACTTTGCGAACGAATACGAACGGGTGATGAAACAGGCCGGGCTTTCGATTGACTGGACCAGGAGGTTTACCACCGTTGAGCCTACCTACAGCAAGTTCATCGAATGGCAATGGAAACACCTCAACGAGGCAGGGCATGTTGTAAAAGGTGCCCACCCGGTCAGGTACTGCCCACAGGATGATAACCCGGTCGGTGATCACGATCTTCTTGAGGGAGACAAGGCAGAGATTCAGAAGTTCACTCTGATCCTCTTCAAGTATGGGGATATCACCATCCCATGCGCAACACTCAGACCTGAAACCATTTATGGTGTCACCAATCTCTGGGTAAATCCGGATGTCGAGTACGTAAGAGCAGCCGTGGACGGGAAAGAGTGGATTCTCTCCCGCGAAGCGATGATCAAACTCGGTCTTCAGGATCACGAAGTAAAGGAACTTGGCGTTATCAGGGGATCTGAACTCGTTGATAAAACCGTAACCCACCCATTCTGTGGTGAAATCCCTATTCTTCCGGCAGTATTCGTAGACCCGGACATGGCAACAGGTCTTGTAATGAGTGTGCCTGCCCATGCACCCTATGATTACATTGCACTGCGTGATCTGCAGCAGAAAGGAAAGTACACCTCAATTAAGCCTGTTGGTCTTATCAAGGTCGACGGGTTTGGAGAATTCCCGGCTGTTGAGGCAGTGGAAAAGGCAGATATCATCAACCAGGATGATCCCAACCTTGAAGCCCTGACCCAGGAGGTCTATTCCGCAGAGCACAGCACCGGAAAGATGTATGAACAATACGGGGGAAAACCGGTAAAGTTCGCACGGGATGAGATAGGCCAGCTGCTCACAGACAAGCATGGCTCCTTTGTCATGTATGAGTTTGACACCCGCCCGGTTGTCTGCAGATGTGGCTCCCGGGTGTATGTCAAGGTCCTGCATGACCAGTGGTTCCTTGAGTACAGTGATCCGGCCTGGAAAAAACAGGTCTATGATCAGCTTGCAAATATGGAACTTGTGCCTTCAGAGGTCAGGATAGAGTTTGACCGGACAGTTGGCTGGCTCAAGGACTGGGCATGTTCACGGCGGGTAGGACTTGGTACAAAGATGCCATGGGATCCTGAGTGGCTCATTGAGCCTCTCTCTGATTCCACTATTTACATGGCGTATTACACCATTGCCGCACGGATAAAGAAGATGAACCCTGCCATCCTGACACCGGAAGTCTTCGATTACATCTTCCTGGGCAAAGAGTCACCGGATCTTCCTGAGCGTGCAGAACTTGATGCAATGAGGAAAGAATTCCTCTTCTGGTATCCGTATGACTTCAGGTTCTCAGCAAAGGACCTCATCTCCAATCACCTGACGTTCCAGATATTCCACCACTGTTCGATATTCCCAAAGAACTTACTTCCACACGGAATGGTAGTCTTCGGGATGGGTCTTCTGAACGGTGCTAAGATGTCATCCTCGAAAGGCAACGTCTATCTGCTCGAAGATGCTATCAACGACTTCGGTGCTGACACAGTCAGAATGTTTTTGATTGGTAGCGGCGAACCGTGGCAGGACTTTGACTGGAGAAATGAACTGGTCGCTTCAACCAGAAAACAGATTGAGAGGTTTGCATCAACCATTCGCGAGGCAAACACAGCAGGAGGAAGTCCGGCGTCTATTGACCGTTGGATCATCTCACGGGTTCAGGAACATATCAGGGAAGTTACCAGGGCGATGGAAAACTTCCAGACCAGGCAGGCTCTTCAGGAGGCTTTCTTCGGACTTGAATCTGATCTGAAGTGGTACAGACGTCGTCTCGGAGGAGGACTCACTGGTGGCAAGGAGACCCTTCATGAGATCAGTTCTACCTGGGTCCGCCTGCTGGCACCGATCATTCCCTTTACTGCAGAAGGACTCTGGAAAGAGATGGGTCATGATGAATTGATCTCTTTCGCATCATGGCCAGAGGCAGACGAGACTAAGATAGATATCAGCGCAGAGATAGGCGAGGACCTTCTCGCACGCACTGTAGAGGATATTGAATCGCTGCTTCGCATCATCAAGATGAAACCTCAGCAGGTTACTATCTGTGTATCTCCCGAATGGAAGTGGGAGATCTTTACAATGATCGCATCGGCTCCTGACAAGAAGAATGTCATGCGAGAGATCATGCAGCAGGAAAGCGTGAGAGCACGGGGCAAAGAGGCTGCTGATGCGGTAAAGAACTGCACAACCCACTATCACCGGCTTTCATCAGAACTAGTTGACCAGATAGTGGAGAGTAGACCTGACGAACTGGCTGTCTTTATTGCAGCCCAGAAGTTCCTTGAGAATGAATTCAACCTCAAGTTCACCATGGTAGCAGCAGAAAACTGCTCACATGAAAAAGCAGGAAATGCTCTGCCTTATAAACCAGCAATAATAATCGAATAAAAGAGACGGTTATTCAACCGTTTTAGCTTTTTTTACCCGTTCTTTTGTTGTGTATCCAGTTACTGCATCAAGATACCGCCTGAACCTGCGGTTTGTGTCAAGAATGATCTGTTCATCTTCGATACCGGTCTTTGACTTTGTCTCAACGAGCATGGTTTTTCCTGTTGCCCCGACCTTTACCTGCATTGATTCGATGGCACCGAAGCTGATCTGATAGAACCCGTCAACCTCTTTTGGTTCAATTTCGAAGTGCTCTTTGAGTTTTTCAACTATGTTCTCAGAAAGTTGCTTTATATGAGTCCGCTTGATTGGATACTCCTGCATACTCATTTTATAGCTTCGATGGGTATCTTAATGTAATGATGAACAGTCAGGTGCCCGACGTCATCGTGCATTCACCACCTCCATCTGGTCAGCCGGTTACGGTTTTTATCGGATTTCCCGGAAGTGGCCTTGTTGGGAGCATAGCACTCTCATACATCGTAGAGAAACTTGGATTCACCCAGATCGGGGTGATAACCAGTAAGTACTTCCCGCCGATGGCAATGATGACTGAAGGAGTCATAGCAGTTCCCGTTCGAATCTATGAGAAAGATGCAACAATCGCAATATTTGCTGATATCCCGATTCATCCACAGATCTGTTATGAAGTCGCCAATGCGATCCTTGACTGGCTCAAACCGGTAACGATTGCCGAAGTGGTAACCATTGCAGGTATCATCACAAATGAACCGGAGAAACGGGTGTTCTGTGTCACCACTGCAAAGGAATTACTTGACAAGATCGGTGAAAATGCACTCAAACTTCCCATTGGAAGCATATCAGGTATTGCCAGCAGTATCCTCACCGAATGCAAAGTCAGGGGAATACCTGGCATCGGGCTTCTTGGTGAGACAATAAACGCTCCTGATCCCCGAGCTGCAGCAGCAACGATAGAGGTAATGAAAACGATATATCAATTCCCTGTTGATACAAGCGGCCTATTAGAACAGGCAGATGAGATTGAGGCACAGATGCATCGTCTCTCTGAAGAGGTGCAGTCTGCAGAAGAGCAGCCAGTAAAGACTGATCCCTTACTTCCAATGTACGGGTGACCACCATGGAGTGTATCACATTATCAGGGATCTCACCGCAGGTAATCGAAGAACTTAGGAAAGGAGTCCCACGGACTGTAGAGCTCACGAGTGCTCACAATGTCATAGCATTGTCAACTGTAGCTCCGGGCGCAAGGGTCTTCATGACATCAGTTGACTGCGAAGATATCGTAATTGGCGACACAGGTATCATCGTAGAGATCCAATCAGTCTCCATCACTATGAAACACGTTGTTGAGGTTTCACAAGGATATCATGTCATGGAAAGGGAACGTATGTCTGCACGATGTAAACTGAAATATATCTCAAACACCACCATCAAGGCAACGGTAAGTCCCTGCCGACTGACTGAACCACGCAGGGTTGATGTTGTAAGACCTGTAATTTTTCATGCAGGATAACCCTTTTTTTCGCTAGGTTTAAACCAGTCCAGATGCAATATATAGAGGCACAGTGGACCTGTGGCTTAGCCTGGATATAGCGTCGGGCTTCTAACCCGAATGTCGGGGGTTCGAATCCCCCCAGGTCCGTAAAACTATTTTCTGAAAAATTTTGTGCTCATTATGCCTCTTATGAGCAACACTGGAAATAAAAAAATTATTGGGTTCTGCTGATATGAAGAACCTGATCAAAGAAATGGTACTGAGTCCCGTCCATAAAGGCTACATCAGCACCTATTCGCTCCATGCAATTGTTTGAGGCAATGAAATTGACTGTAGATCCAACTTTGTTTCCAAGATCCTTGGTTTCAGTTGTTCCATCCGGAGCATACCTTGTCACTTTCAGCGACTTGATGAGATTTTGACCAAAACCACCACGGAATTCAACGGTGATGGTGCTGATGTCAACATTCGCCTGAATGGCTACAGATTTGTTTCCTGGAATCTCTTCAACCGGAGCAGTCTTCAAGGATGGTGAAGCAGCGATCTCTTCGCAGGGATCAATCACTTTCTTAAAACCAACGCTACAGATACCAGATACTACAGGAAGTACTTCATTCAGGAACGGGTACTCAATTCCATCCATATATACCGCGGTCCCTGTCACCTGGTCACCACACCCAGTTCCTGTAAATTTGACTGTATCTCCAGTTTGCCATCCAAGGTTCTTTGTCTCTGTTTTTCCGTCTGGTGATGTTACAGTTATCTGTAAGGATTTTAGAAGATTCTGACCGAATCCACCACGGAATGTTGCAGTGATCGATGTTCCCATCTGATCAACCTGAACACCTATAGAGAGATTTGCAGGAGGCTGAATTGTTTCTACGGGTACTGGAAATACACCATCTGTTGCTGTTACAATCCCCATTGCCATCAATGAAAGCAACGCAAGTCCCACCAGTAGCGCTCTGGTTCCATCCATAATAGGAGTCTGTTCAACCTGAATACTATTTCAGGATTATGGTATGAATCAAAGAACGAAATTCAATGAAAAAAAGAATTACTCGAGAATAATGTTCTGGATATTATGTTCGCGGAGAGCAAGCATCTTTGTGCGGTTCAAATTTTTACCCGCTTTCCCTATTGCTAGTCCGCGATCCTCATCCCTGATCACCACGTGGGCGATCTGGTCACCATGATAATCCGAGTATTGTATCTCGGTCACCTTGGCAGGATGGAAGCAGTTCTTGAGGAACTGGGTCGGATCATCCGAGTACTCCACAACCTCACAGCGCTTGCCAAGTGTCTCGGCTGCTTTCTTAATATTGGCACCCTGTTTGCCAATGGCAAGCCCCATCTCACCGTTATTTACGATGAAGATAAACCGGTTATTCTCTTCGTCGGCGATGACGTCACGGCTTCCAGCACCAGTCAGGTGTTCAAACCGGGCAATCAGAGCCAGTTTCTCTTCGTTAAGAACTACTCCCATATCACTCGCTTACCTTGAAAGGCTCAGAATGTCAGACTCGCCTGCTTCTACAACTGCCAGGGCGCTTACCATGAATGGCTTACCACAGGCACGGCCGAGCTGGACACTTGAACCCGGGAAGGTATGAGCCTTTACATCTTCCTTACCAGAAAGAAACTCGACAAACTCCTTCGGGCAGTTTCCTGCAACCACGATGAGCTGTGCTTTTTTGCTCTCAATACACTCTTTTGTCTCATTCTGACCAAGGATCACAGTCCCGGTCTTGATAGCCCGTCTAAGGGAAGTGTTGAAATCCATATGAAATACCCTATACTTTCTGCCTTACTACTAATTTAACATCCCCGGTCCCGAGCTGAATCGGCTGGCCGACAATGACATTCTCAGTAACTCCGCAGAGAACATCTGCTTCGTGAGCTACCGCTGCATCCAGGAGGTGATTGACAGTCACTTCGAATGCTGCACGTGAGAGAACACTCTCCTTCTCTCCTGCAATTCCGTGACGTCCGATCTGCTTGACTTCGCCTTCCATGCACATCATATCTGCAACGAGCATGATATGACGGACATCGACCATGATACCCTGTTCACCAAGGGTTGCAAGGGCTTCATTGATGATGGCATTACGGGCGGCTTCAATACCAAGAACCTGGGAGATCTCGTTGATGTTGTTGGTCCTCGTCCGTGAGGTATCAACTCCGCGGACAGCAAAGACATCCTTCAGGTTTGAACCCTCGGTGTAGAGAATGTACTCACCAGACTCTTTCCTGACCACTACACGCTCGATATCATCGATTCCCTGGACGATGACGTTCCGAACATGCTCCTTAAGTTGGAAGAGGTTCTGATAACTCCCACGATCCTTGGGAAGGAAGACAATGATCCCGTTTGCCTCGTCAATCTCATGATCAAAATCACGGTAGTGGCGACGCTCACGGATCTTCTTCGGTCCTGCCTCAAGGATCTCCTTTACTGATATTTTCCTCTTGTCACAGACCTGCTTGTTCAGGTGAACAACGATCTGCATCTTTGCCATATCAGTGGTGATATCACCAAACTCCTGAAGGGGAGCTGCTTCAATCTGCCATGAGACCTGTCTGGCCTTATCACGATCTGCAGCATACCCCTCTCGGAGGTAGATAGTCATCGTTGGCGTGGAGGGCTCCTTCCTGGCATCCATGATCTCTATGAGACGGGGAAGACCCAGGGTAACGTTGATCTCGGCTACTCCTGCGTAGTGGAAGGTACGCATGGTCATCTGGGTACCTGGCTCACCAATGGACTGTGCAGCCACAATCCCCACAGCTTCACATGGCTCAATTCGGGTATGTTTATACTCCTTGATTACCTGGGCCATGATAGCAGAGAACTGCTCATTAGAAATAATCCGGTTTGGAGCTTCAACACCCTCAGTCTCACGCTTGATGAGGATCTTTGCAAGAGCGGTGTTGGTTCGGTGCGGAAGATTGGGCTCCAGGATACTGAAAAATCGGTTATTGATTCTGGTGAGAGACTCTGGGTGTTCTAGAAGATCTTCAATCCGTGGAAGGTGATCACGGAGCAGTTCCCTGAACTTATCCTGCTGAAACCGGTCAAGCGCCTCAAACTGGGAGAGATCAACCCATTCAGGGATCTTCATCTCTTCAACAGGCTCTTCACGACGAACCGGGATATCACCTTTGCCGAGATCTGCAGGTAACGGATATGCCTGGACCAGCCAGTTCTCGAAATTACCCTGCTTCAACTGCTCAGTAAGGAAGACATTATACTGTTTCTGGGTGAGCCTGAAGTTCGGGTTCTCATCTTTCTTGAACTCTTTTATCTGTTCTTTCAGGAGTTTCTCAATCCGCTCAGGTATTTCAGGAATCTTCTCTACAGTCAGAATATGATCTGCGAAGAATTCCCTGATCTCTATAGCCTTCTTGTCCTGATTGGTGAGTTTGGTCTTACGGATCGGGGTGATTATGACTTCGCCTTCAACGACTGGAAGTATTTCATCAAGAACCTCACTCTCCGGTTCATGATCCTGCAGAGTCAGCTGGTAAAAGCGGTCATTGAGCCACTCATAGAACTTTTCTGCATGGATGAGATCCTCCATTCTGGCGATAAAAGCCTGGTCATCAAGAAGGGAATCCTCAACACCTTCTTCCTCCTTCATCACCCATTCGACCATCTCCATGAGGATTTCTCTGATATGGTCAGGGACATCCTCTGGAAACTTCCGTTTTACCCGGTGCTCCTCAAAATATTTCAGCACCGCCTTGGCAGCCTCGGATGAGATGTCGGGAAGTTCTCCCATCATTAGATCTCCTCCTTGAGGATGTTACCAACGATACCCTCGACATCTACAGGCTCACCAAATGAACTTTTCATCGGGTCGGTTGAATCTTCACCATACTCGATCTGGATGATACGACCTCCGGTTGTCCGGACTGACCCGTCGTATGCAACCTTGAGATCCTGCAATGCGTTGATCATACGTCGCTGGAGATAACCAGACTGTGAAGTACGGACTGCAGTATCCACAAGACCTTCACGACCTCCGATTGCATGGAAGAAGAATTCAGTCGGGTTAAGTCCGGACTTGTAACTGTTCATAACAAACCCGTGACCCATTGCTCCGCGTTCATTCTTCTTGAAATGGGGAAGGGTACGATCCTCATACCCTCGCATAATTCGCTCACCACGAACTGCCTGCTGTCCGACGCAACCTGCCATCTGAGTCAGGTTGAGCATCGAACCACGGGCCCCAGAAACAGCCATGACCACTGCTGAGTTTGAGAGACCAAGGTGACGACCTGCAATCTCACCAGTGTTATCACGAGCCTTTCCAAGCACCTGCATGATCTGCATTTCAAGGGTTTCTTCAGGAGTCCGGCCTGGCATTGGCTCAAGCTGACCCTCTTCGAAGATCTTGATCCTTCGATCCACATCTTCAGAAGCCTGGGCCAGTACCTCACGAATCTGACCATAATCACTCTTGGACAGGTCTTCATCATCAATGCCGAATGTAAACCCATCATGCATGATTGCACGGATTGAGAGCCTGGTTACATCATCAATGAACTGGGCTGCCCGGGCATATCCGTACTGCCTGATGATCCGGTGAAGGATTGCACCATCGAATGCACCGACGGCACGCTTATCGATAACACCAGATACAAGGTCACCGTCGCGGATCTGAACATATGCGTCACGGTCACACTCTACTTTCAGGCATTGTTCGCAGTTCTTACAGGAAGATGCCTGGAAGACCATGTTCATATCGCTCGGGAGAATCCTGGAGAAGACCTGCTTATTACTCCAGTAGTTAACTCCATTCTCTACCTTGCCAGGTTTTCCTAGGCGATCAACATTGTTATTTTTGAGAAGATCGATCGCCTCACTCTTGGTAAACCACCTGAGCTCATGAGTGAGCAGGAAAATCCCAGAGATGTGGTCATGGATTCCACCGATGATCGGACCACCGAAACGTGGAGAGAGAATATTTTCCTGCACACTTGCAAGCATTGCTGCTTCTGCCCGGGCCTCTTCGGTCTGCGGGATGTGCAGGTTCATCTCATCACCATCAAAATCTGCGTTATATGGTGGACAGACTGCAGGGTTGAGTCTGAATGTCTTCCCATCCATCAGTTTTACCCAGTGGGCCATGATGGACATCCGGTGAAGGGACGGCTGACGGTTGAAGAGCACAATGTCGCCATCACGAAGGTGACGCTCAACAATCCACCCGGGTTCAATCTGTTCAGAAACAAACTCAAGGTTCCCGTCTTCTGTTCCAGTCCCTTTCACAAGCCGGATACGCCGCTTGTCAGGCCTGATAACATAGTTGGCTCCGCACGGACTCTTCACCCAGGGTCTTTCAGGACCGATTTTGACGATCTGGCGAAGCTCATCTATGTTGTATATAGTAGCCTGAACAGGGATGGTCATCTCGTTGGCAATCTTTAGTGGAATACCTACTTCGTTGACCGAAAGGTTCGGACTTGGGGAAATGACAGTACGTGATGAAAAGTTGACACGCTTTCCAGACAAACTTCCACGAAAACGACCATCTTTTCCTTTGAGACGCTGGGAGAGGGTTTTGAGTGGCCGTCCTGACCGGTGACGTGCAGGCGGACATCCTGCAACTTCATTGTCCATGTACGTGGTGACATGGTATTGAAGCAGTTCCCACAGATCCTCAATGATCAGTTGTGGTGCTCCGGCATCCTGATTCTCTTTGAAACGCTGGTTGATACGGATGATATCCACAAGTTTGTGAGTCAGATCATCCTCTGACCGCTGACCATTTTCCAGAATAATGGACGGCCGCATTGTAACCGGTGGAACAGGAAGCACGGTGAGGATGGTCCATTCCGGCCGTGCCACCGAAGGCTCAATTCCGAGGTGAATCAGATCCTCGTCCGGGATTTTTTCAAGTCGGGCCCTGATATCTGCAGGTGTCAGTTTGTTCTCAACTTTTTTGCCACGATCATCGGTTGTGACTTCGGCGAACGTAGTTGGTTTTTCAAAGTTAATTTTAAGCTGCTGCTCTCCACAGTGGGGGCAGATACGCTCCTTTTTAACATCTTTCTCAGAGAGAGAGTCACCACTGCTCTCATCCTCTGGTCCCATGATCTTCTCAATCTCTTCAGGTGAGAGAAGGAGGCGACCACATTCACGGCAGGTAACCCTGAGCAGTTTCCTGATCAGACGAGTGTACCCTACGTGTATGACCGGTTTAGCGAGTTCGATGTGACCAAAGTGGCCAGGACATTCACCAGCCTTCTGACTGCAGGTCTTACATCGAAGACCAGGGTCGATGACACCAAGGTGAAGATCCATAAGACCCTGTGGATACGGAAACCCATCATCATCATAGGTGTCTGCCCATATGATCTTACGGACACTCATCTGGCGGATCTCTTTCGGGGAGAGGAGACCGAACTCAATCCTTCCAATTCGTTTTGGGCTTGGCATTTCACTCCTCCTTATACGACATCCTCAAGATTGAGACGGGGCGCAATCATCATACTCTTCATCTCATCGAGGAGGAGTTTGAATGCGTAACTCATCTCAACAGGATAAATGTCTGTCTCATTGCCACAATTGAGGCAACGGGTGATGTTCATCTTCCGGTCGAGCATTGCCACCATACCACAGTTGGCACAGACAAACTCGGTGACCTTATCAGACTCTTCAAGCAGACGCTCTTTCAGAGCCATTGCTGCTCCGTGTCCGATCATCACATCACGTTCCATCTCACCAAAACGAAGACCTCCTTCACGGGCACGACCTTCAGTTGGCTGACGTGTCAGCACCTGAACCGGACCACGTGAACGTGCATGCATCTTCGAGGAAACCATGTGGTAGAGTTTCTGATAGTAGATGACACCGATGTAGATGTCTGCCTGGAACCTCCGTCCGGTGATTCCATCCCACATGGCCTGGCGGCCGGTGTGCGAAAATCCAAATGCCTTGAGAGAAGAACGGAGGTCTTCTTCACGGGCACCTGAAAAGGCTGTTCCGTTGACACGGTGACCCTCAAGTGACCCGACCTTTCCACCAAGCATCTCAAGCATATGCCCGATGGTCATACGCGATGGAATAGCATGCGGATTGATAACCAGATCAGGTTGCATACCAAGTTCGGTGAATGGCATGTCAACTGCAGGTGTGATGAGTCCGACGACTCCCTTCTGTCCGTGCCGTGATGCAAACTTGTCACCGACTTCAGGGATACGAAGGTCACGGGTTCTGACCTTGACAAGTTTGGAGTTGTTTTCTCCTTCAGTCAGGATAACAGTGTCAACGATACCATGCTCATTGCTTCGCATGGTAACAGAAGTATCACGCCGTTTCTCAACCGTTATCAGTTCAGAACTTGGTTCTTCAAGGAAACGTGGTGGAGAGGTCTTGCCGATAATAACATCCTTCTCATTGACAACAGTTTCAGGGTTGATGATACCATCGTCGTCCAGGTTAGCATAATAGTCGGCACCGTGGGCACCGACGACGTCCTCATCAGGTACCTGAATACGGTCAATCTGACCTCCCGGATACCGGCGTTCCTCACCTTCATAGGTTCTTAAAAAGTGGGATCTGCCAAGACCACGGTCAATTGAGGCCTTATTGAAGATGAGTGCATCTTCAATGTTGTACCCTTCGTACGAAAGGATAGCAACCACAAAGTTCTGACCTGCAGCCCGGTCATCTGATCCGATTCCTTCAGATGTCTGGGTATAAACGAGAGGTTTCTGAACATAGTGAAGCAGGTGACCACGGGTATCAGGTCGGAGTTTCATATTGGCATTGGCAAACCCGAGCGCCTGCTTGACCATTCCTGCTCCCATCGTTACACGCGGGGATGCATTGTGTTCAGGGAACGGAACATGAGCTGCCCCTATACCGAGAATGAGAGATGGATCGATCTCAAGATGAGTATGATTCGGCGTGATATCATCAGGAGTCATTGCAATGAAGAGATCCTCTTCCTCTTCTGCATCGACAAATTCGATAACACCGCTTGTGATCAGGTCCAGAAATGCGATCTCCTTGTTTTTCAGTTTCTGGAGATCATCCTCGGTGATCAGTGGTTTTCCATCCTGAAGAACAATCAACGGTCTGCGGGCACGCCCACGATCAGTATGAATGATAATGTCGCCGTTGAACTCCTTGTGCGAACAGTTCACCTCGGTTGAGATGACTCCCTGCCTGCGCATGGTCCTGATCTTCTGTACCAGACCCTTGGGATCATCAACAAGGCCGATCAGTGCTCCGTCTACGAACACACGTGATTTTGTCTCTATCACTGAATTTCACCCCTGATCTGTTCGACACCAAGGCCGTAGAGCATCCTGATGATCTCTTCATCATCATACACTCCTTTGCTGATCTCGACCATCTGGGCAAAGTTTTTCACCAGACCACAGTTCGGACCTTCAGGAGTTTCACTCGGACAGATTCGACCCCATTGTGTCGGGTGCAGATCACGAGCCTCGAAGTGAGGCTGGGAACGTGAGAGCGGAGAAATGACACGCCGGAGGTGAGAGAGGACACTCATGTGATCAATCCGGTCAAGGAGCTGAGATACACCAGTCCTTCCTCCAACCCAGTTACCAGTTGCAAGCGGATGAAGCAGGCGTTCAGTCAGCACATCAGCACGAACAGCGGTTGCAATTGAGAGATCACGGTGCCTCATGCTGGCACGCTCAAGCTGATATTTAATATCACGGGTAAGCCTGTTCAATGAGATACGGAAGAGATCCTCCATCAGGTCACCAGCGAGTTTGAGCCGCTTGTTTGCGTAGTGATCTTTATCATCAATACGTCTGCGGTCAAGAACAAGATCGAAGCAGGCTTCAGCCATACGTCCAAGGAAATGGGCTTTTGCAAGTCTGACGGAACGGACGATCTTCATCTGTTCCTCATCTTCCTCATGCACAAACCGCGGCATCATGTAATTGAGATGTGGAAGCAGGTAGTTGTCAAGTACGAACTCAGCCCGTTTCTTCTGGTAATCACGAGTCTGGTTTGGTGCAAGTTTCTTACCAACGTACATTACTCCACATTCAACCGAATCACATTCACTCTCTTCAAGATTCTGCATCATGAAGGTGAGAATCTCTTCATCGGTTGAGACAGCTTTGACAACCTCTGCATCGCTGGTCATCCCGAGTGCCCGCATCAGATCTACAAACCGGAGGTGCCCAGCTACTGATGGGAACGTGACCTCAAGCAGGTTCTTGCGGTTACGCTCGACGACTACAAGTGCACGATAACCCCTGAACTGGGAGAACACCTTAGCTACATAAATTCGTTCGTTGTATCTCTCGGTGTACTCGGTCATGATCTTGTTTGAGGCAAGATCCTCAAGCGTCATCAGCACACGCTCAGTTCCGTTGACTATGAAATAGCCACCGGGATCAAGTGGATCCTCCCCATGAGAAACACGCTCCTCCTCAGTCAGACCAGACAGGTTGCATGCAACTGAACCAACCATGATCGGGAGCTGCCCAATGGTTGCAGTCACCGGTTCCTGCCGGACACCACCCTGGATAAGGGTGAGATCTAGCTGAATCGGTGCCGCATATGTAATATTGCGAAGCCGTGCCTCTCCAGGGAATAGTTCAGACTGCGATCCGTCTGCTTCCCGTACAAGAGGACGTAATATTTTCAGATCTCCAAGCTCAACCGATACTGGTTCGTTCCCTTTACCCCGTGACTCAATGTCTGTTTCAATGATCCGCTGTTCTTCAACAACCTTATGCAGATTATGAGTCAGAAAATAATTGAACGAATCCAGTTGATGCCGGGCTACATGGTCCCGGGCAAAATATGCCTGTGAAAGGATGCTCCTATCAATCAAAAGATCAGCCCCAGGCTCACTTCTTGGGTCTCTTTACTACCTGACGGTAGGACTCTGCACGACCAGCAGTCATGCTCTTTCTGACGATCTTGATGACATCATTGATCCGGGCCCCTATGGCAAGCACTGCCGGATCATCATGATAAATCTTGGGCAGGTGTTCCTGCCCGATATTATACTTGGAAAAGAGCGCTTTGACATCTTCATCGCTCATGATACTGTGCTCTGGTACCATCTCATGCTTAAGTACATTCAGCTCGGCGTTCAACGCCATACCCCCTCGATTGCTACAGCAATTCGATTAAAAAATCTGTGCACGAAAAAACCACAACTGCAAGTGGAACGGGCTCGAGGGGATTTGAACCCCCGACCACCTGGTTAAAAGCCAGGCGCTCTGCCAAACTGAGCTACGAACCCCCTTTCTCATCTCTCTTGTAGCATCATAAAGAGGCTGCAATAAGGGATAAAGGTTTGCCTATCTCCTCATGTTTCAGAACTGATCACCTTCATCAGACTGATCTGAAACCGGGATAAACCCACCAAACAACAAGATGCTGGGTGGCGCGTGAATAACTTATATGCTGGAGCAGATAAACAGTTCTACTGGAATCACTGTTCATACACAAATATAGCTGAAGGGATCCCTTGATCCTGAAGTCAATAGGTACTCAGAGATTCCGTTTTTTCAGGAGCGATACTGAGTGGTACCAATATGGCTAATACAGGCTGGGCATCATGGATGAACTCAGCCGATGGATAGAAGAGAATAAAAAACTCTGTCAACCGAAAAAGGAGCATGCAATAAGGGCTGTCAGACATCTTTCACGGATTGAAAGACAGAATCTCTTCTCGGAAGAGATCTCATACATGAGGTCAGCGGAAGGCCGATGGTTTGAGATGATATCGTATGAACTCTTTCTTGATCTAGCAACTAAGACAAATGCTATCAAGGCCGTAGTTTTGAAAGGAGCAGATGTTAGAGGGAAAAAAGAGATCCCAGCACTTGGACAGGATGGATTTTTCTATTCACGAAACGGAGATATTACACTTCGGGGAAACGGACAAGATCTTGCAGAATTCGACCTCTTGCTAATCAAATCTGATAATTCACTGGTTTTTGTGGAGGTAGTGACATCACCATCAGATCTCAAGGATTTTATGCAGGAGATCTATTACAAAAAACAGATGATTCGCTACCTTTTCAATCAGAAGGCAGTCACCTTTATCCTGATAACTTCTTTCCCTCTTACAAACTACAAAGGTGGCAGAAAAGTTCTCGGTTCAGAGGAGCATCTCTCAATCTGTACTCAGGCATGTGAAACATTCAGATCCCACATCTCCGGAACCTGGAATAAAAATACAATGAAACCGGTTCTTCCAGCCGGAAAAACAGTCAGGGCCACAAGTCTTGAGCTTGCTAACCCCCTGTCATACAAAACCTTCCACGACCTGGAGCGCGAGTGGGTCTTTACCCATCTGCCAGAAGGAGATGAGATGCCCGCATTTCCATCACCCTACAAGACAGCAACCCTCGTAAAAAAGATCCTCTTTGGCCGGCTCTATCCATCTACGATCAAACGACTCTGTGAACATTACCGGTTCACATACAAAGATAAGATCCTCTCTGCGGAGGATATTATGGAGCAGTTTTCCAAGATGATCCTGGCTGCTGACCTACCTGATTATACTCCTCTCATTTACTTCAGGTTGAGGCAGAAAAAAGAGTACTACAAGATGGTATTTGATGGACAAGGGTGCTTTAAATTTGAACGAAAAACCCCTCCAAAGGTTGGTTTCTTTGTCTGGCTTGAGTCACTGGAGCCAGAACTCGGTGCAGGGATTTCAATAAAAGTGATAGATGCACTCGCAAAGTTCTGTTTCACGACGGGACAGACAATTCCGCTCCAACTTTAAACTCAATATCCTTCCAACATGGAAAAATTAATTCTAGAATGAGTGCAAATTTCCCTTTTTCATAATTAATAAAAGGGGAGTTTACACACACTGCAGGTCCTTCACATGAAATTTTGAGATAATTTCCATTTTTTACGTTACAGACGGAACAGTTCTGGCAGGCGAAGCCGGAGCACTTGCTCCAAAGAATCCAGATTGATATCCAAATGCCTTCTGGAGATTTCTTATGCCTCCGGTTACTTCTGTTGAATCTTTCCACGTGTTAGTGACTGAGGTCTTATTCCATGTTGCAGTGGCGTATGGATCATCAGCACTAGTTGATCCAGCACCATCACGGTAATAATTACCATCTCCTCCATCACGTGCTTCCATAATGCTTCCCGCGAAGGTAGTTTTCACAGTTCCCTCTGCAAACCCACTTCCAGAGTTTGCATCTGGAGTTACAGCCAATTGATAATTCAACTCCGCGGGTGTATCAGCACTGCTCGCAACCGCACGAATCTGCCCTTTAGTTGAAACCTGGGCACTGTTAACATTCACCAATGCGCTTTTTGCAGATACAATGTTACAGAAAGCTGGAAGTACTCGACCTTGATTCGTGGAAAAAACACACCTGATCTGATCTTCCGCTGATACATAATTACCAGCAACTGAAAGGGTGTATTCTTCTTCACCAACCATATGAGCCCCCTCTGTACTTGCATATGTCAGAACTTTTTGCGATTCCACATTATAAAGGCCAGTTGACTGATCTTTAGAAGAGAAATCAAAATTTTTGTTTTCAGCAAGTTTACCGCCATTGGTCAGAATTGCATCTTTATAGGTTACATCTGAAATAACTTGTGACGAGCCAAGGATACCTGTAGGTATTGCACCAGGTGATGCAATGACCCATGACATTGTAGATTTATCGTCAATCGCACCAGTTACATCAATAACTGTATCAATGCTAAATATCTGATTTTCAGGGGTTTGATTAGGGAGACGATCAGCTGTCACCAACCCTATCATAGCGAAAATCAGAACTGCAGTAAATCCGAAATAAACAATTTTACCCATTTTTCCTCCTAGGGTAATCAACAATAAACAGTAATCTTATATATATATGAGACCGGTGCCTACATCCTGAATTAGGCGACAATGGACGAAGAAAATAACAAAAAAATATTCATAAAAATGAATATCTTTTTCGTGAATTACGACTTGTAACTTGATATTTTGAATCTATTGGAGAAGTATATCCCATGCTTCATCCCGATATGCTTCCATCACATACGGAATACCTGAAACTTCTGCAGCTTCAGGAGTGAGAGCCATGAGATCCCTTCGGGACACTGACTTAAACGAGAAGTTGCGGCTTCCGGCCATAATCTGTGACATCCCGGTCTTGAACTTCTGTGAATATGTGTAGATGCCAAGGGCTCCAAGGGGTATCTGGTCTATTTTGGATCCAAATTTCTCTTTGAGTTCTTCATAGGCAACAAAGATCTCCGGGACCGTTGAACCATATTTAGAGATGCTTTTTGGAAGTTCACCAGTTTTGAGCCATTTCTCAATGTTCTTGCCAACCATTCCCGGAATCATGAGTCCACGACCCATACAAACGGCTTTGAAATACGGTGCACCCATGGCAAGAGCCTTGAATGCATTTGCTTCATCAGCAAATCCACCAGCGATCGCAAGGTCAGGTACCCGCATTCCCTTCTTCTGGAGATCACTTGCCATCTGGTACGCAAGAGACTGAATGTAGAAGGTTGGAATACCCCACTCATTCATCATCGGCCACGGGCTCATACCCGTGCCACCAGGAGCTCCGTCAATTGTGAGAAGGTCTATCTTTGCTTCCGAACTCCACCTTATAGCCATCGCGAGTTCTTTCATTGAGTATGCCCCTGTCTTCAGGGTCACTCGCTTGAATCCGATATTGCGGAGTCGATCCACTTCCTCAAGGAAACCTTCTTTGGAGACAAAGCCAAGCCTTGAGTGACGTTCAAATTCTTTGATTGCTCCGGCCTTGAATGATGCCTGGATATCCGAACGTGTCGGGTCAGGAAGAACAATATATCCACGCTTTTTAAGTTCCTGGGCACGTGCAAGATCTTTTACCTTAATTTCGCCTCCAATGCATTTTGCACCCTGACCCCACTTGAGTTCGATCGTCTCAAGATTATGTTTTGATGCAACATATTCTGCGGTCCCAAGCCTGGTATCTTCGACATTCAGTTGTACGAGAATTTCTCCATACCCCTGATGGAACTTCTTGTATGTATTGATCCGTCGATCCATTTCAGGAGAGGAAGCCACTTTTTTATCAGAACCAAGTGTTAACTGGGGATCAACTCCACAGACATTCTCTCCACAGACCAGGGTTATCCCTGATATGGCTGCACCAATAGCAAAGTGCTCCCAGTTGATTCGTGCAATATCAGTGGAACCCAGTGCACCGGTGAAGATCGGAACTTTCATCTTTATTTTGATGTCCCATCCGTACTCAACCTCGGTGTTGACATCATCGAAAACCGCCGTATCTGGATTTGCATTTACACCATCAGGCAGTCCATTAGCCCCGACAGCGTAGCCTTGAATATTCAGATGTGAGTAATCGATCGGGTAGTCCTTGTCTGCCCCTGCGGTGACCTCACCAAAAGGCCCGGGATACAGAACTTCACGGCCGCGGAACGATGATAACCAGATATCACATGCACCTTTACATCCGTCAACACACCGGGAACACATCCCCGACATGGGCACAACATCTTTCGAACGTGTTGCCGTGCCTACGGCTTCATTGGAATTAGGACGTTTCAAATTCATGAGGCATCTCCCCTGCACATAATTGAATGTGCGGGATCTCAAAACCCGGTCTTTTTTAGGGAGCCGGATAAGAGAAATAGATCTCATTGAGGTATAATCTCTTTCCTTCTTTCGTTCTTAAAAAAAATGGATAATTTTAAGGTGATTAGATAGAAGGAAGTTGTTGATAAACATTCCTTGATTTGTAAATCATCCCCTCATCAATAAATATGAACAGAACATAACAGCACTCATGGCACCGTTACGAAAAACTACACCAAAGGGAGCAATGAACCCAAAACTCGAAAAAGCAATTAATGAACAGATTAATGCAGAGTTCTATTCAGCATACTTATATCTCTCAATGTCATCATGGTTTGACTCTACCGGTCTGAAAGGGTTTGCCAGTTGGGAACGTATTCAGGCAATGGAAGAGCGCGATCATGCCCTGAAATTCTTTGATTACTTATGCTCTCGGGGCGGGCGTATAGTAATGCAGGCTGTTGAGGCACCCCCATCATCATGGAAAAATCCACAGGATGCATTTGAGGCACAGCTTGATCATGAACTGAAGGTTACCGGAATGATCAACAACCTGGTGGACCTGGCTATGGCTGAAAAGGATCATGCAACAGTAAATTTCCTGCAGTGGTTTGTCAGTGAACAGGTGGAAGAAGAGGAGAATGCACGGACAACCCTTGAACAGTTAAAGATGATAAGCCAGGAGAAAGGTGTCGGACTACTGTATATGCTGGATAAAGAGATGGCCACCCGGGTGTATACTCCTCCTGTACCAGCAACAAACTAATTCTTTTTTTACACAATTCGATTTTACTCATCCACCCGGCATCTGGACTATTATACCTATCACAATTCCCAGATTACACTTTTTTTCAATTAACCTCTCTAACCGAAGTGAGGATATCAGGAAAGATACAACTACTTTGTATGGCACGTGTTCTCAGTGAAAAAGATATTCAGCTCCTCAAGATCATGGCACCAGAATTCAGCGGGGAGACTTGCAAGGGATCAGGTGTACCATATAAATCCCTATTACCACCGATTGCAAACCATTACTCCAAGGATCCAGACGATTTTGAAGATCGTATAAAACGTCTTTCAGGTGATGATTTTCAATACCTGATCGATCTCATGCTCACCGGGGAAGAGGGGCTGCATTGTCTCTCACCAGAATTCTTTTTCCGCCTCGAAAAGTTAGTAAAAGCAAGCGCCGGACAGGATATAGCCCGCAAGATCGGGGCACAGTATGCAATGGAATGCTGATATCCAACAAGGGCTATCGGCGATAAGGCCTAATATTCTGGGATCAGATCTCTTGGTATGTCATTGAGATCCCGGATTATCATCATTCTCCTTGTTGTAGCAGCCCTGATCTGCAGTGCTGATGCATATATAATCACCATTGATGCACCGGATCAGGTCAATCTTGGCAGCCCCCTGACAGTTACCGGGGAAACATCATTCCCTGAGAATACTTATTTTGATATCGTTCTTTTTTACTCAAAGTACACTGCAGGGGAGGTTGCAAGACAGAAAGTAATAGTGGATCAGAGCAGATTATTCAGATCGGATTTTGAGACACGAGATCTTCAGAAGGGACAATACAAGGTTGAAATTCATAATATTGTATCAGATGGGAAAGAGTTCGTTGAGAGTTCACTTGGCTCGTCATCAGTCACCCGCAGGGTTGTGATGATAGTAGATCGCTCAGATGAACTTACTTTGGAGTCTTCACAGACACAGGATATCGGATCTGCCCTGGTTGTAACAGGAAAGATAAAAGATTTGAATAACGGTGTGATCACCCTTCGGGCATTTGGCCCTGATAATTTCACATTTGGTCCCCAGCAGTTGATCACCAGTTCTGGATATGCAGACAAGGACGGCCATTTCTCAACCAAAATACCAGTCACCCAAGCAGGAGAATATCAGGTAAGTCTTTCAGACAAAGGGGGATTCATCGGTGAACTCTCTTTCAATGTCACCGGTGGAGAGAACAGCACACCAACAGTCAAAGAAACCCAGACTCCAACAATTACACAGACACCAGTATCTAATGAGACGCAAAAAGACCCAACCCAGACTCCGCTCCCAACACCTACCAGGTCACCACTCCCCGGTTTCATCGGAGTCTGCAGCGTTATTATTGCATTTGTCTTGCACCAGAGAGAATAATCTCCGATTTTTTAGCGAGTCCGTTACGCCATTTAAAATCAGATAGAGATTAGAAAAAGAGAATTAGTGAGTTTATATTCACCCATTCAGGGTGGTAATAATCATATCGCGACCTGAAGTAAGAGCCTGATCGATCTTTGTCACGTCCGGTCCGCCACCCTGTGCAAGGTTTGGCTTCCCACCGCCTTTTCCTCCAAGGATAGTGCATACTGCAGCTATCAGATCTCCAGCCTTTATTGTGTCTACTCCGCTTGAAACCACTGCCCGTGCGGTTTCACCACCAGCAATCAGGAGTGCAACTCCCCCTAATGCAGAGATACTTGTAGCAATTTTAACCAGTTCGACAGATGGAAGATCAATACGTTTAATCAGAACATTCTTTCCATTGATCTCTTCAGAAGTCAGGTTTTTCAGTTCGAGTTCACTGACTTTAGCAGAAAGCCGTTCAATCTCCTTACGCTGATCCTTCCACTCACCAAAAAACCGCTGTGCAGTTGCGGGAAGTGCTTCATTCTGGACTGAAAATGCCTCTGCTGCACCGGTAAGTAGATCTTCCATCTGGTGAAGATACTGCACGGCAGCAAGGCCTGCAGTGAACTCAAGCCTCTCAATTCCATCCTGGATATGCTCGACCCTGATGATCTTGATAAGACCAATATCACCAGTATGGGCGCAATGTGTTCCCGCACATGCCTCAATATCGCCTGCAACCTTAACAACCCTGATCCTGGAACCTGGCGGAACTCCTCCCTGATAAAGGCGGAATCCATACTTCTGCTCTGCATCAGTTCGATCTTCCCAGCCAATTGAGGTCGGAGTGTTTGCCATAACCAGCCGGTTTGCAGCAGCCTCGATCTTCTTGAGTTCTGCAGGCGTGATATGTTTGTAATGTCGAAGATCCATTCGTGAACTGGTCTCACCTTTCTGGGCACCGGCTTGATGAATATGTGCACCAAGCACTTCCTGAGCAGCATGCAGAAGAATATGGGTTGCAGTATGGTGCCTCATCAGGGAAAGACGCCTCTCCTCATCGATGATTCCACGGATTGTATCGCCTTTCTGAAGATTCCCCCCGGAGATCTTATGAAGAATTGAATTACCGAGTTTGATCGTGTCCTCAACACGGATTGTAAGTCCGTCTGGTGCCAGAATAAGACCGGTATCTCCTGGCTGGCCACCACCTTCTGGATAGTAAAGAGTGGTATCCAGAACTACGTACCTGTTATCAAGAACATCAAGGACTTTTGCTTCAAACTCCATCGAGCCCTGCTTCTCGTAGTACAGTTTATTGGTTTCTGGCAAATGGGCAAGCCGGTCAAGGTAATCAAAGAGGGGATTTCGTTCTGGCTCGCGTTCTGACTCGGAATGTTTGTCTGCAATCTGCGAGTAAAAATCATCAGGCAAATCAACTACAGCACCCTGCTCTGCAGCAAGATCGCGGACCATCTCCGGAGGAATACCATGAGAATCATAGAGGGTGACCATCTCACTGAGCGGAATCTTCTCACACTTCTTTTTGTAACTCTGTGCAAGACGCTCAACAGTACGGGTTCCCCTCTCCATAGTAGTTCGGTACTTCTCAATCTCACGCTCGATGATCTCACTAACCACTTCAGGATCCTGTTCGAATCTTTCAGTCCCGATGATCTTCATCTGCTTGCTAACCATCTCACCCAGGAAACTATCCTCAATATTGAGGTCTTTCATCATCCTGAGTGTTCGCCGGATCACAAGACGTGCAAGATACCCATCCTTTACATTTGAGGGTACGATGCAGTCCCCAAGCATGTATGAGAGGCAGCGGGTGTGATCTACGATGGCATACACACTCTCCACCGGGGCGATCATCTTCTCAAGTTTCTCAACAGGGATATTGATCTGATCAGCAACCTTCTGTCGAAGTTCAAAGATTCGCTGACCTGAGATATCCATGAGACCTGCGAATTTTGCGTTCTCTCCAAGTATATGAATAAAGTCAGGATCGTTGAGTCGGTGACCAAGACCAGCCTCCTGCATCACATGGCTGACCATTTCCGGAAAGACGGCATCATAGATCGTTGGAGAACCTTTCGAGGCCCAGACCAGACGTTCAAGACCATACCCGGTATCCACAATTCTAAGATTCATCGGGTAGTACGGATTCCCTTCAAGCATGACCGGAGGTTTATCGGTCTTCTGCTTTCCAAGACTCATGAAGACCAGGGTAGCCACTTCAAGCCCACCGATAAGAACCTCAACACTCGGTCCCGCATTTCCTCCACCGATCCATGGGTGTTCCTTGTAGGTGACCCGGTTCATGTCAGCCCCGATGCTTGCTAGGAACTGGTCACAGAGTTCAACTGTCCGATCCTTCCAGTATACTTCCTTCCCGTTTGAGTTGAAGGCATGATGTGCCATCATCTCAAAGCAGGTCAGATGCCTGCCGGATCTTCCTACTGAGTCGAGATCATTGAGACGGATACAGGGTTGAGAAATTGTCAGCGGGTTTGCAGGTGGCGGAACAACTCCGCTTGTTACAAATGGTTGAAAATCGGCGATTGATGCAATGGTAAGGTAAATATCATCACGCCACCGGGCTGCCACAGGATAGCGGGATATCCGGGTATGGCCCTCCTTCTCATAGAATGAGAGATATGCTTCCCGCATCTGATCCACAGTGTGAGCTTTGAAAAGAGGGTTTCCAATGAACTGATATGGTTCGCAGGGGGCATCCCCACAGACTGTTCGCTCGGGGTCTCTCGTCCAGAACGCTTTCCCGCACGAGGTACAGACCTTCCGTACCATATCCTGGGTACGGAAGTATTCGAGCTGATATTCTTCTTCCATCATGAAGATTCCCGCAGTGCCTTAGCTATTCTCCTGCCTTCTATAAGGCTGTACCACCCGAACAACCAGTAAGGTCTTCATGGTACCAAAGATCGATTAGTTCAAACCTGCCGGTTATCCGGGCAACCTTCACAGCAAGAATATGAGCGCAACGTCCTCCACGATGAAGAAAGTCGTCGCAGGAACAGAAATCATCCTCAACCACATACTCACCGGTATCACCAACCACTACAAAAAAATCCCGATATCTTTTGACCCTGTTCTGGTCAACAATATCAAGGGCTTTCTTTCCCCGGCTCTTGTAATATGCACCAATTCTCTTTCTCATCCAGTCGTTAAGCGGGGAACCTGATGCGAGATCCGAGAGGGGATCACTCATGGATATGTACTCAATACTGGCGGATCATCGATGTAGGTCCAGCCTTTTTTTCCTGCTAGGATCCTCATTGCAGGGGCTTCGAGG
Source organism: Methanospirillum lacunae (assembly GCF_003173355.1). Taxonomy (NCBI): domain Archaea; kingdom Methanobacteriati; phylum Methanobacteriota; class Methanomicrobia; order Methanomicrobiales; family Methanospirillaceae; genus Methanospirillum; species Methanospirillum lacunae. The sequence continues at coordinate 267,866 of NZ_QGMY01000006.1, forward strand.
GCATAGTGAGTAGCTTCAAGGAGTGGTAAAGGAGATGATCTCGCCACTGAATGCTTAAGTTCTGCAGAAAGAAAGGCTTGTGCACCGACATCAGAAGCTTCTTTAATCAGCACCGGATCAAAACCTGATCCCCCGACAACCGCAAGCCGCCTTATCTCACTTACCTTCCCCCATATCCGAAGTGAAGTACCTAAATGATCAGCGATCATTGATGGTGTCAGATAACAGTCTCCAACAACTCCGAGTGAGAGGGGCCTTACAGAACCGAGTCCAAGCAGACCGGCCAGACAATGGTTCACACCGGCCACCGCAAGGTCATAATTCGTGTGCATGACATACACATTGATTTCATGGCTGAGGAGATCTCGAAGGAGCGATGCATCTGAACCCTTTATACTTGTGAGAGGATACCAGAAAGGGGTATGATGGGCAACAATCATATCTGCCCCCAACTCAATCACCTGCCTGACCACCGACGCGGTGACATCAAGGCAGGTACAAACCCGGGTAATTTCCTGCTTTCCTTCTACTATCAGTCCGATTTTACCCTGATCAAACGGTTCTGCCAGATCAGGTGGAGCACAGCCTTCCAGATCAAGGACAATATCATCCCGGTATATCATCGCCTTACATCACCTTACACTTTTTAATAGAGAGAAAAAATAAGATTGGTGGCAGAAAGAGTATTTCAGACCTGTTCATTAGAGGATCAGCCCCTAATAGAAAGAAGAGGATAATCACGATTAATTGAAGACAGTTTATTCATCTTTTCATCAATGAGCTCTTGAATATCTTTCAATTTGCGGGCGAAAACCATTTCTTCTGATTCTGTTCCATTCGGGATACATCGTGGGTTTACAATCTCCTTCAATCCAATCAATGCCCGGACTTGTCGTGATAATAGAATCCATTCAGCACAAACATCAGATGGAACACCTTTTGATCCGGCACCTGCTGCATCAGCAAGCACGATATCATACCATTCAAAGAATTTGTTGATATATTCGCATAGATCATCATCAACGAATGGTTTTTTTATGAATCCACTTATCTGTTCACCAAAACGGAGGATCTCATCAGCGAACACGGATTTTGCTGACGACATGAAAACAGGGATTTCCTGCCCCTGGGGAAGGGTCTTGATCAGATCAAGTGTATCCCAGCCATCAAGAGGATCCATCATGATATCCAGAAGTACGAGATCATAGTGTTCAGATTTGAGGCGTTGTATCCCGTCACCTGCACTTTCCACTGATATGCAGGTGTGTCCACATGCAGTCAAAGCAGAACACTGTGCTTCTCTGAACACAGATTCATCGTCGATTATCAGTATATTCTTCTGTTTCCGGATCATGACGTAACCCCTGCCCGTATTGTTTATCATGTGTATGAACGAGGGAAAAATACTTTCATCTTTTCAATTAGTGAGGGATTTAGAGATAATATAAGCAAACTCTGCTTCTCCATGTGATATTTCCCCCTTGCAGATGAAGACCGCTGTACGGATGAGATATGCGAGATATTCATCATCCGATTCAGGTTCAGAAGAATCAAGAATTTTTTGTGTCAGATCAAGTGCTTCATCATCAGATCCGGTCTGAAGAAGTACCATAGCATGACTGATGTAGGCAGAACATTTCCCAGGCTTCAACCTGCGACCTTTACATCCTTGTACAAACCATGAGGGATGATATGTCCGTCTCCACTCAATAATATTCAGGAGCTGACCGGCCTGTTCAAATATCATCTCTTCTGCAGATGCATTCCTGAAAATCTCTCGAAGTAAGGTAACTGCTTTGTCTAAATCCCCGTCATTATATGAGACTTCCCTGACTGCAGCCTTAAATATCTGTTCAAGGGGAGGAGGATATCTGCAGCATAGTTGGGGAGCTATTCTGTCTGCCAGGAGATACCAGAGTACTGGAAGAAATTCCTGTTCAATTGATAATGTACTTGGAACTTCGGCCTTCTTTCCGGTTTCCTGATCTACAAAAGGGGATGATAGATCAGACTTGTGACTCTTTTCTTGCTGCATGTTCAGCAACTACCCCGGCCATAATTGTCATTACAGGAATAACAAGATACCGAAGTCCTATCTGGAATGTATATGATATAAAATCAAGTCCACTCAAGGGGATTAGGATTACTATATCGAGGCCCCAGTTAATTAAAAGCCAAGCCACACCAGTGACATATCCCGCGGTCTGATACTCCATAGTCATGACACTGAAGAGATGAATTATCAGGGCTGCACCGGTTAGGGCTCCGGCAACAATCATAATACTCTTAAACAACTGTTGATCAATTTGAAGTCCCCCTCCAGAATAGAACGGAATTGAAAGTAAAAATGGGATGAGCCATGTCAAAAAACCATACAAGAGAATCCGTACATTATCACGCATAGATATCTCCAGTTGATGCAGCCAACCTGTCTGAACAGATCTTCATTTTTACACAATTTCTCCTGAAATCAATATTTTCACCCCATGCAGAATTATTCATTAAGAATATATAACTGATCTTACTGTAAAATAATTAGTAATATGGATAAAACCATCGATGAGATCAACCGGCGGATAAGGGAGGGATCGGCCAGGGTGGTCACTGCCGATGAAATGCCCGCAATTGTCAGTGAACTTGGTGAAGAAGGAGCCCTTAAAGAGGTGGATGTCGTAACCACCGGGACATTTGGAGCGATGTGCTCTTCTGGTGCATTCCTCAATTTTGGTCATGCAGAGCCTCCTATCAAGATGGAACGTATCTGGCTCAATGATGTTGATGCATACGGTGGTCTTGCAGCAGTTGATACCTATATTGGAGCTACAAATAAATCGGTGACCAGGGCAGAGAGTTACGGCGGAGCTCATGTCATCGAGGATTTCATTGCCGGAAAAGCGATCGAACTCAGGGCACAATCATCGGGATCAGACTGCTATCCCCGCCGCAATATTACTACAGAAATACGGCTTGAAGACCTCAACCAGGCGATCATGGTAAACCCACGAAATGCATATCAGCGTTACGATGGGGCCACTAATACTTCAGATGATACCCTTTACACCTATATGGGGACCCTCCTGCCCCATTCAGGAAACGTCACGTTCTCAGGAGCAGGAACCCTGAATCCCCTCTGTAATGATCCTGCTCTCAGGCTCATCGGAAGCGGAGTTCCTATCCTCCTTGGAGGTGCACCTGGGATGGTAGTTGGTGAAGGTACACAGCATTCCTCTGCAGGTAACTTTGGAACACTGATGACTACTGCAGATATGAATGATATGTCCACCGATTTCCTCAGGGCTGCATATATGTACAGATATGGCCCGACCCTGTACATGGGAGTTGGGGTTCCTCTTCCTGTCCTTGATATTGAGGTGGTTAGAAGAACCGCGATCAGGGATGAAGATATTCCTGTGAGTATCAAGGATTATGGTGTTCCCTCAAGAAGTCGTCCATTAATAACCCAGGTAAGTTATGCCGATCTTAAAACCGGGAGGATCGAACTCAATGGCGAAGAGGTCAGGACATCTTCACTCTCCAGTTACCGAAAAGCACTCCAAGTTGCAAGGACCCTGAAACAGTGGATAGAAGAGGGACAGATGACATTATGCCTGCCAACAAGGCGTCTTGATCCCTCAAAACAGGTTAAACCAATGCGTGAGACCCGGAAGGTGGCACTTGTTCAGGAGATCATGCAGCGTAAGGTAGTAACTATCAAAGAAGATGAAGAGATACCTGAAGCAGCTAAAAAACTTCTCAAAGGCGAAACAAATCATCTTCCGGTCCTCAACGAACAGGGAAGACTGGTGGGAGTTGTAACAACCTTCGATGTTGCAAAGGCTGTAGCCCATCCGGAGCGCAAAGTCAGGGTAAAGGATGTCATGACCAGAAACGTGATCACCACCCGGTGTGATGAACCGGTTGATATTGCAGCACAGAAACTGGATCATCACCGGATCAGTGCTCTTCCGGTAGTTGATGCGCAAAACCAGTGTATTGCTATTCTTCATGCGAGTGATCTTGGAAAACTCTTCAAACCAGGAGGGCAGGGAGCATGAAACTGCTGGTAAAACTTTCACACAGGAGCAGGCCAATAATCGCAGAGGTGGTCAAGGATACCGGAGTCCTGATCAATGTTGACCGGGCACGATCTGATGCACACGAAGGAGAAGAGGCTCTGGTTGATGTGCCCGATGAATTCTGCCGGCTCATTAGTGAAAAGATGCGAGGCCTGGGAGCAGAGGTGAGTATCCTTGAAGAAGGAATACGGCATGATCGTGATGAATGCGTTGATTGTGGATCATGCATTAGTGTCTGTCCAAAGGAAGTATTCTCATTTAATAGTGAATGGGAACTTCAGGTCGAGACAAAACGTTGTATACTCTGTGGTAGGTGTGTGATTGCATGCCCACACCAGGCACTTTCAAATAATGAAATCTGATGTCAACCAGGTATCATTTTGAGTTAAGCGAGACTATTGCCACTATAGTTGCTGATCAGAATGAAGATATCAGAATTGCATGTCTGGGACTTTCTAAAGCCAGGCATGAAATTGAGAAATACATCCTCATTGATCCCTTTTTTAAAACCAGCTTTGAACCCATCCCGGTAGTCTCATCATCTCATATTATTAACCGGATGGCAAATGCTGCAGAAAAGGCTGGAGTTGGTCCCATGGCAGCTGTTGCAGGAGCGATTGCAACCTTTGCCCTTCAGGATGTAATTAATCAGGGAAGTAAATTCTGTCTGATTGATAATGGTGGAGATATTGCACTCATTGCTGACCGGGAGATAACTATCGGCCTTTTTGCAGGAGAATCACCCCTTTCTGGAAAATATGCTTTTCTTTTAGAACCTACATCTGGGATATACGGAATTTGTACGTCATCAGCAACTGTGGGACCCTCGATATCACTCGGAATTGCAGACAGTGTAACTGTCTTCAGTCCTGATCCAATACTTGCAGATGCGGTGGCAACCGCTGTGTGCAACGAACTCACACCAGATGAACATTCATGTCTGGAGAAATTGCCTGAAGGAATAGACGGAATTTTTGCAGTCTTCGGCGACAAAAGTGTGATATGGGGAAAAATTCCAAGAATAATTTCTGCAACAGTAAATGAGAACTTGATCACTGCCGGGAGAATTATCACCCCCTAACAAATAATTTGAGACAAAGAATCATCCATAAAAGTTGGAGAATAATTTCAACCAGAACCTGATTGAGAGGGTCCAATTATTTATGTGAAACTACCTCAGGGGTAAATCTCATAATCCATCAAGTATATTCGGAAATCTTTCAACAACCCACGCCATGATCTGGTGAAAAATGTTTGAATCTGATTTAGGCAGAACCTAATTCTTTGAAGATCTTTTCTTGTGCCATACTTTGAGAGGCTGATTCATTCATTACTTTTCCACTGGGATCAGAAGGGACTGATCTCGCCGGACACTCCCAGAATGGATAAGCACAGGAACGATTCAGGGTCTCTTCTGAACAAACTGCTTTTCCATGTAAAAACCAGAGATAAAAGCAGTGGGGTCGGTTGCCTTTAATCGATTGGGGCTTATTAGTGGACGTATCTTCACCCTGCATTACAATAGTACCGTTATACAGCTAAGGTTAAACAACTTATCCAAAGTTGGTTTTATGCTGTCTTCTCGAAGCGAAAAATAGTTTTGGGTTGTGATAACCGGGATAAGAATATTTTCGGGTCAGTTCGAGTTTTTGTCAGCCATTTCAACATCATCAAAGACTGTAACGATGGAAGAGTCTGGTGCAGGTGTTATTATGCTGACAACATAGATTGCTACAAGGGCAATAATGAATCCGGGAACGATCTCATATAGCCCAAAGAGATTAAGTTGTTTCCAGATGAGTACAGTAACTCCTCCGCTAATAATACCTGCAAGAGCACCAGCTTTTGTCATGCGGCGCCAGAAGAGTGCCATCAACAGTGCCGGCCCAAAGGCTGCTCCAAACCCTGCCCACGCATAAGAGACAATACCATACACCAGGCTGTCCGGGTTGAGACCAAGGATTATTGCAATAATAGCAGCTACGAGCACAGATATCCTGCTAACCCAGATCCCTTCTTTTTCACTGGCATGTGGACGGAGATATGTCCGGTACAGATCTTCTGAAACAGCTGAAGAGGTGACAAGTAGTTGAGAAGAGGCAGTACTCATAATTGCAGCAAGGATTCCACACAAAATGATCCCGGCAAGGAATGAGAAGAAGATCTGATCGGTCATCACCATGAATACGGTTTCTGATGCTGAACCAACGAGTGGTTGTGATAGAAAAACTTTGCCCACAAGACCAATTGCAACTGCAGCAGTGAGTGAGAGAATAACCCATATCATCGCAACAGTCCGTGCATGAGCAATTTCTTTGGGATCACGGATTGCCATGAACCTGACAAGGATATGTGGTTGCCCAAAATATCCCAGACCCCATGCCATGAGAGAAATGATCGCTATCGCAGTTAGCGGTGTTCCGTCAACACCAGTGAAAGGGTTCAACAAATTAGGGTTTACAGCATTGATTGAATCAATGGTTGCAACCGGACCGCCGAGGAGACCCACCGCAGCGATAGGAACAACGAGGATGGCAAAGAGCATCAAGAGACCTTGAAAAAAGTCAGTCCAACATACTGCCATGAATCCACCAATAAAAGTGTAGACCACAACAATCAGAGAACCAATAAGCAAGGCTGTGGTATAATCAATCCCAAAGACGGTATTGAAGAGCTTACCGGTAGAGACAAACTGGGCAGAGGTATACAGAAGGAAGAAAATCAGAATGAAAATCGCACATATCCCTCCGATGATATCAGATTTATCTTCAAATCGGTTTTTAAAGAATTCCGGGAGAGTCAACGAGTCTCCGGCAGACTGAGTGTAAATACGCAGACGTTTTGCGACCAATTTCCAATTAAGAAATGTCCCAAGGATGAGACCTAAAGCAACCCATCCTGCCTGCATCCCAGATACATATGCCAGACCAGGTAACCCAATAAGAAGCCATCCACTCATATCAGACGCTTCAGCGCTTAATGAGGCGACATACTTGTTCAGACCCCTACTACCCAGAATATAATCAGAAACATTGTGTGTCTTCCGATAATAGAGAGCACCGATGCTGAGCATCACTGCTAAATAAACAACAAATGCAGTTATAATTCCGATATCAGTATTAACCATAGAAGAACTCCACGTATTCCATTTGCAACCAACCAAAGTTGTAGAGAAGAACTCGGACTGGTCACATCAAGTGCAGGAAAAGCAGTTACCCCAGAAAGTATTTATAATATGATTACTTGAATCGGGGGATAAATATATGAATTAAAGGAGAGTGAGGGCCTTCATTTCAGGATTACTTCAAGATCCTCCAGCAGACCCTGAAGATCTTCTTCATGTTCAACCTCCTGTGATATGATGGTCAGGATCATATTGTATGTAATTGGATCCTTGTCTTTGACAACAGACAGAAGGTTATTGTAGGTCTCGATCGCACATCGTTCACCTTTAATATTCTGCTTAAGAATCTCTCTAACAAAGGGATCAGACGGGACTTCATATCCACAGTTAGTCAGATTGTACCATTCTTTTGGTTCAAGGACAGGAATACCCCCAATTTGGATAATTCGGAGAGCAATCATGTCTGCATGAGCGAGTTCTTCGGTTGCATGTTGGACAAGTTCAGTCATCACTGCATCTTTGGTCGGCCCTTTAACAACCTTGGCTCCAACCCAGTATTGGTAGTACGCAAGCCATTCATCACTCAATGCTTTGTTGAGCAGCCTAATGAGCTCATTAGCATCCATACCAACAATCATACGTCCTTTCGTTCCCATAATTTACTTCATCGTTCTCTAGTTATTTAGAGGAAACGGATCACAAATGAGGTGAATTCCAACAATTTTTAAAAAAGAGAATCGGATTATATCCAAAGACAAAAACAATAATCTCTAATATCTGCGAATCAGCCTATCAATGATTTTGTGAGACCCCTTCATTTCCAGTGGAGCGCGAGAATAATACCGGCTATTTTGAATAATATAAACAGAATAGCAACTAATATCTGATTCAAATCAGAGTGCATAAATATCGGTTACATATTCAGTGCCCAGGTGTATCAGATAATTACCCTGACCGCAGCATCATATTTATCAATTTCATGCGTTATTTCATCAGACCCACAAACTCTTACCCGATTGGGATGAAATAACCATCTAGTGATATCAAATGAGAAGGGTTATTTTATTGCTGATTCTGGCAGGGAGTTTGTTCACGTCGGTTCAGGCTGATATTGCAGTTGCCGGCATAAAACAGCAGACTAATCAATATGTTATTAACAACACTGAATTTTATCCAGAATATCAGTTTTTGACAAGCAGTGAGATCTGGAATTATGAATATCCATCTCTGGTAGTTAATGGAACATTTGGTGGAGGGTATAAACTAGATGGATTTATTCTCCATGCTATCAAACGAACAGATCTTGATCCAACTATTCTGGCAGATCTCAGTTCTCCAGAACGTGAGAAGAAAAATCTATCAGCCTACTTCGAATCCACCCCACTCGCAACATCAGATCTCCTTCTTCCTGTAACAACAAGTCTTAATGAGAACTTATCTGTGAGTAATCTTACAGTTCTGCTCAACATAGAGGGTATTAATAAAAAGACTCTTAATGTTTCCAAAATTAAAACCATCTACCAATATGAAAATGGTACCATATCTGAAGAAATAGAACAGACTAAGCCTGAAAAGATTGATTCTGCTTCACTAAACGATATCAACCAGATGTTTTCTCCAGACATATTGCTGGAGAAAATCTGAAACATTTTTTTTATTGTTATCTGTCTGAAGAATATGAAAAGAGGGTGACAATGCAGAGTCAGGATCTTTTTCTTCTCAACGTCTGGTTTTTTTTCATACCCTCATTTTCAGCGTTGCTTATTATTCTTATTCTGTTAATCCGGAGAATCAGGTGAACCTTCTATTATCCTCATTGATATTGGCCTTGATGGGAACCATCCTCTCAGAGTATGTAGCCCTTATTCTTCTGATCAGAAAAGAACCTCTGAACCTGTTTATCTACACCGTGCTAATTAACGGAGTAACAAATCCCCTCTTAAATTACTGCTACCTTATTCTTGACATCCCCCTCATACTCCTTGAAACCGGAGTGGTGTGTACTGAAATGATCCTGATCTATCTATTAGCCAAAGTAGATCTGCGATATGCAGGCATTTGTTCAGTCTGCGCTAATGGGTTTTCAACCTTAACCGGCTTATTATGGCATATACGACATTAACTTAAAGTTAGTCAAAGCACATTTTTGAAAATCATACAATTTTTTGTTTTTTAAAAATTAGATTGTAATTTGAGGATATTTATGTTTCATTCAGATAATGATTATGTAGTAGTGATAGTGAATGATGGGAAACTATTATATAGAACTACATTACAACAGATATGGTGACCACGTATGATTAATTCCGCAGATGAAGGGGCTCCGCAGGAACCCAGAGAAGATCAGGGTGAAGTCGGAGAACTGATTCCGGAGGAATCTCCCCCTCAGGATGAACGCACTCCCCTTGAGATCCTGCAGGGTGAGTATGATGATCTCCATAACAGATACCTGAGGCTTGCTGCTGACTTTGAAAATTTCAGAAAGAGAAGTGCCCGGGATATAGAATCACGGACAAGCTCAGCAATAGAACGATTTGCTAAAGACATGCTTGAAGTTGCAGATAGCCTTGAACGTGCCCTCGTTGCAGAAGGGTCCGAGCATGAGGGAATGAATCAGATCAAAAAATTGCTTGAAAATGTTCTCGACAGGCAGGGTATTGGCTCATATGAATCATCAGGCGAGAAATTTGATCCAACCCGTCATGAGGCGATTGCCTACGTTCCATCCGAAAAAGATGAGGGGATCGTTTGCGATGAAGTCTGTAAGGGCTACTGCCTGAACAGTAAAGTTATCAGACCTGCTAAAGTTACAGTCTCGCGTGGAAACGAATCAGAACAATCAAAGGAGTAAATAAAATGGCTAGTGAAAAAATTCTGGGTATCGATCTGGGAACAACCAACTCATGCATGTCAATCATGGAAGGTGGAAAAGCTGTCGTCATCCCCAACGCAGAAGGTGGCAGAACCACTCCATCGGTTGTTGCATTTACCAAGGATGGAGAAAGACTTGTCGGGAGTCTTGCGAAGCGCCAGGCAATAACCAACCATCAGAACACCATAATTTCAGTAAAACGGTCCATGGGAACTGACAAGAAGTTCAGTCTCAATGGAAAGAACTTCAGTCCGCAGGAGATCTCTGCAATGATTCTTCAGAAACTCAAGAGTGATGCTGAAGCATATCTTGGGGAAGAGATCAAGAAGGCAGTCATTACTGTCCCTGCTTACTTCAATGATGCACAGCGTCAGGCAACAAAGGACGCAGGAACCATTGCAGGACTTGAAGTACTCCGAATCATCAATGAACCGACTGCAAGTGCCCTTGCATATGGCATCGACAAAGAAGAGGACAAGACAGTATTAGTGTACGACCTTGGTGGCGGTACATTCGATGTTTCAATCCTGACCCTTGGTGACGGAGTCTTTGAAGTTAAGGCAACTGCGGGAAACAATCACCTTGGTGGTGACGACTTTGATAAACTTGTCACCGACTTCCTGGTCGAGGAATTCAAGAAAAAAGAAGGTATAGACCTCACCAAGGATCCAATGGCAATGCAGCGGCTCCGTGATGCGTCCGAAAATGCAAAGATCGAACTTTCTCAGAAACAGAAGACCAATGTAAATCTGCCATACATCACTACCGACTCAAGTGGTCCGAAATTCCTGGACATCGATCTGACAAAGTCCAAATTCGAACAGCTCATCGGGAATCTGGTTGAGAGCACCATTGGCCCGGTCAAGCAGGCACTTTCAGACGCTGGTATGACCCCATCAGATATCGATCACGTGCTGCTTGTTGGGGGGTCAACCCGTGTACCGCTCGTTCAGCAGAAAGTTAAGGAAATCCTTGGAAAAGAGCCAGACAAGGGAATCAACCCAGACGAGTGTGTTGCAGTCGGCGCAGCAATCCAGGGTGGAGTCCTTGGTGGTGAAACCAGTGATATCGTTCTGCTGGATGTTGCCCCACTGACACTTTCAATCGAGACCCTTGGAGGAATCGCAACCCCGATCATCGACAGGAATACAACCATCCCGACCAAGAAGAGCCAGGTATTCTCAACTGCAGCAGACAATCAGACATCAGTCGAGATCCATGTCGTGCAGGGTGAGCGAAAACTCGCAGCAGACAACTTCACTCTCGGAAAGTTCATGCTGACCGGTATTCCACCAGCTCCCAGGGGTATCCCACAGATCGAAGTAACCTTCGACATTGATGCAAATGGTATCATTCACGTATCTGCCAAAGATCTTGGAACTGGAAACGAGCAGAAGATTACGATCAAAGGGAGTAAGAAACTCTCAGATGATGAGATCGAGCGGATGGTAGACGACGCGAAGAAGTTCGAGGAAGAAGACACCAAGAAGAAAGAAGAGATCGAGGTCCGGAATAGTGCTGACATGGCTGTCTTCTCTGCAGAAAAACTCCTCAAAGAGTCTGATGACAAGATTGAAGAGGCAGATAAAACCAAGGTCCGTGAACAGATTGATGCAGTAAAGAAGGCACTTGAAGGCACAGATTCAGAACAGATCAAGAAGGCTATGGAAGAACTGACCGAGGCTGTCTACACAATCACTACCAAGATCTACCAGAAAGTCCAGCAGGAACAGGCTGCCCAGCAGCAGGCCGGAGGAACAGGAGAACAGCAGAATTCCGGACCTGCAGACGATAACGTGGTTGATGCAGATTTCACTGAGAAGAAGGAGTGAACCTGAATCATGGTTGCGGGAGATTATTACGACAGACTCGGCGTCTCACGGACAGCCGATGATAAAGAGATAAAGAAAGCCTACCGCAACCTTGCCCGGAAATACCACCCAGACGTAAACAAGGATCCCGGGGCTGAAGACAAATTCAAGGAGATCAATGAGGCGTACAGTGTCCTCTCTGATTCCCAGAAGCGGGCCCAGTATGATCAGATGGGACACGAAAACTTCACCAACGCCTCCAAGGGATCCTACGGCGGGGGCGGATACAGCGGCGGGTTTAACGCAGACTTCTCAGGATTCGGCGACATCTTCGACTTTGCCAGTGACATCTTTGGAGGGTTCGGTGGTGGAAGGCAGCGTGGTCCACGCAGAGGTGATGACCTTCTCATGCGCATGGACATCTCACTCAAAGACGCCACATTCGGACTCGACAAAGAGATCGAAGTGATGCATGCCGAGGCTTGTCAGACATGTGAAGGTACCGGCAGCGAGAACCGGAACCTCAAGAATTGCCCAAAGTGCGGTGGGTCAGGGCAGATAAGGCAACAGACCCAGACACCATTTGGTAATTTTGTCAGGCAGGGAACATGTGATCTCTGTCATGGGCGGGGTAAGGTTCCGGAAAAACCCTGCTCTACTTGTCATGGGACAGGACATGCAAAAGTCCGCAGGAAAGTTGCGGTCCATATCCCTGCCGGTGTTGATACGGGAATGCGTCTGAGAATGGAGGGATACGGCGAGGCCGGAGACCATGGTGCGCCAAACGGTGACCTGTACATAGAGATGCATGTCAAGCCAGAAACCCGATTCCAGCGTGAAGGAGATAATCTTGGGACCAAGGTTCAGATCTCCCCTGCCCAGGCAGTACTCGGAACCACAGTTGAGCTCGAAACAATCGATAATAGAAAACTCGAGGTCAAGATACCTGCTGGGACACAGGGAGGAAAACGGCTAAGGGTTTCAGGAGAAGGAATCAGACGCCGTGGCAGACACGGAGATCTGCTGGTGCTTGTTGAGGTTGTTATACCAAAGAATGTTCATGGTGAAACCAAAGAATTATATGAAAAAATCCTTGCATTTGAAGGACATACCCCAAAAGGAAACGGGGATAAAAAAGGATTCTTTGAGTCAATTCTGGGAAGTTAACAACGTACACAATAGGTGGCTGATCGCCACCATCAAACTCTTTATCAAAACCCTTAATTGTGTTTAAACGTAAATTGTAGATCATGGGAACTCTCCTTCTTGTTGATGATGCATCATATATGCGAAGACTCATCGGCATCATGGCAAAAAAGGGAGGACATAAGATCGTTGGTGAAGCTGAGACTGGAGAACAAGCGATCGATCTTTTTGTACGTCTTTCTCCAGACCTTGTTATTCTGGATATCCTGATGCCTGATATGGACGGGCTTGCAGTTCTAAAAAGGATAAAGGAACTGGACAGTAATGCCAGGGTTATCATGTGTACAGCTTCTGAGCAGTCTCACCATGTTCAGGAAGCACTCTCTTCAGGTGCTCAAGGGTATATTGTCAAGCCTTTTACACAAGAAAGCCTGAATGAAAAGATCAACACAGCTTTATCTTCATAAAAAAACACTTCTCTTCTGATAAATCCACATCTTTTATGCATTCCCGGTTAACACTAGACAGTGAAACTGATCTTTGAGCTTTGGGGCGAACATCCAGATATTCCCAGGGTTGAAATCTCTTGTATCGGTAGAGTGACTGATCATCGGGTACAGGTAGCGGTTGCTGAAATATCAGACCCGAAATTAGTCCAAAGGCTCGCCTACACTCACCGGGTAATGCGGTACCAGGGAGAATGTTCTGCTGATGAAGAGGCTTTAATTAAGATGCTTTCAGAACTTTCCCTTACCTCGGATCTACCATATTGCGGCAGAGTAAAAAAGATGGATGGATCGCAAATGAGCCTCTCAACCACACAGATGGAACGACTTATCGGAACATACATAGAAGGCCCTGTATCAGTATCAGCACCGAAAAGGATCTATCGTGCTATTGCTTCAGGTGACCGTATCTATTTTGGTGAAGTTCTCTGGGAAATTGATCGTGGCCCATATCATGAACGAAAACCAGGTAACAGGGAATTTTTCCATCCCGGTGTTATGATGCCCCGAATGATCCGATCCCTTGTGAATCTTGCTCATGCCATGCCTGGAGAAACGGTGTTGGATCCCTTTTGTGGAACAGGAGGCACTCAGATTGAAGCAGAACTCATTGGATGTAAAGCAGTGGGTACTGATGCAGATCCTCTCATGATTGAGGGAACCCGCCTTAATCTTCCTGGGTCAAAAGCCGCCATTGCTGATGTCAGATACCTCCCATTCCCTGATAACTCAATAGATCATGTTGTATCAGATCTTCCCTACGGACAATCAGTATTTATTATCGGATCAGAACTTGACGATCTATACCAAAGTGCCCTTGGAGAGATCCGCAGGATTACAAAACCAGGTTTACGATCAGTAATCGTGACACATCGAGATATCAGATCACTTGTATCAGAATACTTTACCATCTGTGAATTTTTTGAACAACGGGTACACCGGAGTCTCACCAGACGGATTCTTGTAATAACACACTGAAAGGATCAGTCACACATCTTAAAAAAAATAAAAAAGAGAATTGAGGATAGTTTTGGACTATAACCAGACAAATAACGTAGAAAATACATGGCATTTACATTCTTTTTCAGGGATGCACAGACCCTTCGTCTAGCAATAGAACAATTTCATCCCTATATCCAAAGCAGAACGAGAATTACCATCTGGAGCGCAGGATGTGCAATGGGACAGGAGCCCTACACATTTGCAATCATCCTCCGTGAAATAATTGGACCATACCTATTTCGAAATGTCAAAATCTACGCCACAGATCTGGATCAGTATGGAAACTATGGGAAGATCATTAACGAGGGAAAATACCCATTAAAAGATCTGGAGAGGATACCGGAAGATATCCTGGCAAGATACTTCACTCCAGCCGATGAAGATCCTTCGCAACGTATCATTCTAGAGGAGATAAGACATTCAGTGGAGTTTCATAGACATGATCTCCTCTCATTTGAGCCAATTCGATCAGGTATTCACATGATCATCTGTAAAAATGTCCTCCTTCACTTCTCAGCTGAAGAGAGAATAAAAGTCTGGATGATGTTCTGGAATACTCTAGAAGAAGGGGGTTTTATGCTCCATGAACATACTCAGAAGTTACCAGACGAATTGAACGGAAAGTTTGAATTGATGGTCATGAACGCACAGATATTTCGAAAGATCGGAAAATAACATGCATATCCGAAACCTGACCGGACATAGCACTGAATACACTTCAAATGTCTACCACATAAGTAGCGAGTATCTCCATTTGAATGATCAAGCCAGCCTTATTGATGTGGGCCGTGATGTGAGTATACTTGGCGAACTGGGAAATATCAGGACAGGTATCGGAAAGAAACCAATCGAGCAGATCTTCCTTACACATTCACACTTTGATCATGCCGGACTCCTTCATGAGATCCTTGACAGGTACCCGGTTCCGGTTTTTGCCCACCCCGAAAGCCGAGTCCAGAGGACTATTCCATTGCATGACAAACAGATGATCCATATAGGGGATCAAGATTGCGAAGTCATCTGGGGAGAAACCCATAGTGAGGATTCAGTCTGTTACTTCAGCCATGACGAAGGAGTTCTCTTTTCCGGAGATATTCCAATAAGAATCTACACGAATGATGGCATATATAACCCGGCATTTCTTCCTGTTTTTGAGCGAATATGCTCTTATAATGTGAAAGAGATCTATCCGGGCCACGGAGATCCCATCCGTGAAGGAGTAGGGCACATGCTTGAAGAGTCGCTTCGTAACCTGAAGAGGAGCAAATTTGTTTGAGGATGCCATGACTGATAATTTTGCCTATCAGCAGGAATTAGGAGAAACAGGGTCATGAAGGTGAGAAACCTAACTGCGGGATCTGAGATTTACACCTCAAATGCGTACCTGTGTTTGCCCTCTTTTCCCGGAGAGGGTAACTCAGAGATGGATAACCAGAAATGCGGCCTTCTCATTGACACTGGTTGCGACCCTCAAATACTATCAATATTGAAACAGATCGAATCTGAGAATCGGAGTCAACCCGTATGCCAGGTTATCCTGACACACAGCCATTATGATCATACCAAAATTCTCAAGGATATAAAGTCAATCTGGCCGGTAAAAACCTACGCATATTCTGCATACCTGCACGGAATTGATAATGTAGTAAAAGGCGGAGAGACAGTGCAGGTTAATGGGAAAAATTTTGATCTTATCCATGTTCCCGGCCATAGTACGGATTCTATTTGTATCTACTGCAGGGAAAATCAGTTGCTCTTCTCAGGAGATACGCCGCTGACGATCTGGGGGACTGAAGGAACTTATGAACGCCCCTTTGTTGAAGCATTTGAAAAACTTGTCGAACTCCCGGTGCATACAATATACCCGGGACATGGAGAAGTTATAACCAAAGATTGTAACAGAATACTGGAACAGTCACTTCGAAACCTTCGAAAAAGCAGAGTTCTGTGATCTGTTTTTTATCTATGAGAAATCATTCCTGAATTGGTTTTCTGTAAGGTATCACTTTATTTCTAAACCTCCCATTCATAAGAGGTGAAGACGGTAATCATTGGAGGTGGACTTGCAGGGGTAACCCTGGCCCACCTCCTATCAAAACAGGGTGAAGAGGTTCTGGTTTTAGAAAAGGACTCCAGTATTGGGGGTCTATGTAAATCAATCACGACTGATGGCTTCACATTTGATATTGGCGGTTCTCATATCATCTTCTCCAGGGATCAGGAGGTTCTTTCATTTATGCATCAGGTTCTCGAAGAGAACCGGGGTGAGAGAAAGAGAGACACGAAAATATTTTATAAAAATCGTTTTATCAAATATCCCTTCGAAAACGGACTGTATGAACTTCCTAAAGAGGACTGTTTTACCTGCCTGAATGAGTACATAAAAACACTTATCGCCCATGAAAAAGGTGAACTCAAAGATCCTGAAAATTTCAGAGACTGGATATACCATACTTTTGGAAAAGGTATCGCTGAGGCATACCTGGTCCCATATAATGAGAAGATTTGGAACTACCCACTTGATCAGATCTCTGCACACTGGGTTGAAGGCCGTGTTCCCCGCCCACCGGTTGAAGATATAATCAAGGCAGCAGTGGGGGTGGAAACCGAAGGTTATGCTCATCAATCAATCTTTTCATACCCGATAACAGGTGGAATAGAGGCACTCATTGAGGCGATTGCACACCCAGTTACAAACCGGATAAAGACCGGTTTTGATGTAACCTCTATTCAAAAAACTGAAAATGGATGGGAAGTCAGTAATGGGACAGAAATTATCAGGGCAGATAAATTGATCAGCACTCTTCCTCTCCAGATTCTACAGTCATGTTTCAGTTCTTTACCAGATCCAGTTAGAACTGCCATCAACGCCCTCAAATATAACTCGATTGTCTGTGTTGGGATCGGACTTAACGGACAGACACTCCCTTTCTCCTGGATGTATCTTCCAGAAAAAGAAGGAACTGCAGCTAACAGGATCTCATTCCCTTCAAACTTCTCAACAGAGGTTGCTCCTGATGGTTGTTCATCGATTCTTGCTGAGATAACATACAACGCCGGTGACAGGATAGATCAGATGAGTGATGCAGAGATAGTAAGGGATACCATCAATGCTTTGGGAACTGCAAAAATTCTTGATCCTGACCAGGTAAGATCTGCACTTGCAGTTCGCCATCGATTTGCGTATGTCGTATATGACCTTGCGTGGCAGCAGAATATGAAGATAATAAAAGATCACTTTGCATCAGTTGATATCTCTCTTGTGGGACGGTTTTCTCAATTTGAGTACCTCAACATGGATGGGGTCATCAGATCGGTCATGGATTTTGTAAGAGGCTCGTAATGGATGTCAACTTTGTCGTTGAAGACATGCTGCTTTTTAAGTACATCGGGTGTTCTACTGTTGCTCGTACGTTGTATAAAACTCTGAAACAGGAATCTGATTTGGATCTCACATGGGAGAGGTTCAGGTACAATGCTGACATATCACACTACCACACCTTCGGCCCAATTGCTCTTCTCAACCGGAGATTATCGGGCGGAAAAAGAATCCTTACTGCCCATTCAACTCCGAGAGTCAATATTGGCAATCTTGCCCTTACCAAAGCGATCAACAAACGATATCCCGAGATCTATCGCAAATTTGATCATATTGTAACAATATCCGAATCCTGTGAACAGGAGGTTAAGGAGATGGTGCCGGATGTTCCGGTTACAAGGATACCGAATGGGATTAACAGGAGTTATTTTCACCCATCACCAGAAAAGCGGATTTCATTCAGGGAGATGTATGGGATAAGTGAGGATGAACAAATGATCCTGACCGTGGCACAGGTAAGTCCACGGAAAGGATTCTATGATTTCATTGAACTTGCATCCAGGTACCCAGATATCAGATTTGTCTGGGTGGGAGGTTTTCCATACGGGATAGCCTCAAAAGATTATCTGAAAATTAAATGGCTCATTCAGAAACGTACCAATAACGTTATCTTCACCGGGTTTGTCCGCGATATTGCAGAAGCATACTGTGCAGCTGATATCTTTTTTATGCCCACATTTGCCGAGACCTTCGGATTGGCCGTTCTTGAGGCACAGGCATGTGGACTCCCGGTTCTAGCAAGAAATATTCCTGAGTTTCATGAAGTATACGGAGATACCGTACGATATTTTTCAACAATTGAAGATGCAGGACGCGAGATAACGGATGAGACAACGCTGAGGGCATGTGCAATTCAGGCACGGGATGCTTCAGCACATTATGACATTAAAGATGTTTGTACTGCACATATCAAACTCTACCAGGAGATTTTCAATACATGATATCAGTAATTGTTCCTTCATTTAACGAAGAAGAACGTATAGAAGGATGCCTTTCTTCGCTAACTAAACAGACTCTATCCAGGGATCACTACGAGATAATTGTAGTTGATGGTGGATCAAAAGATAAAACCCGTGAGATTGCAGAAAAGTATGCTGACACTGTATTCATCCAGACCAGTCCAAAAGTCGGGGGGGCACGCAATGACGGAGCACTCCAGGCAAAAGGAGAGATACTGGTAACTACTGACGCTGACACATATCTGCCTCCTGATTGGCTCGAACGGATTGAAAAGGGCTTTGAAGATTCAAGGGTTGTAATGATCTATGGTCCTGTCAGGCCTATAGAGAATACCATAAAGAACCGTCTTTATCTCTTTCTTGCAAACACCTTTGCAGGAATCGGCTATCTGACTGGAACAGTTCTCTTTACCCTGGGCTGCAATAGTGCATTTAGACGGGAAGCTTTTATGAAGGCAGGAATGTACCGTGTTTCTGATGCAGGAGATGATCTGGAGATCGCTCACCGGATGAAGCGAGAAGGAAAAATCTGGTTTGATCGTAAACTCTGGGTCGGCTTCTCCATGCGGCGATATGATCAGTTCGGTGCTCTGAAATCAGTGTATGAGTGGTTCTACATAGTCTTTCACGGAGGAGACGCAGATAAGTACTCGTATACCAGGCGTGAATACCGGTAAAAAATCATTTTTCAAAGGCAACTATTATGAAAAGATGCTTTTTTCTCTCATAATTAGCATGAGTCTTCATCAGGCTGGAATGGTTCTTAAACATGAATAGACAATCCTATAATAGTTTGAAACTATCCCGCACGTTAACAGGCAGGTACAGGTAATGTTTGACCACCAAAAAGAAGCACTCACCGAGGTACTCATCGTCGAAGATGATGAGATCATCTCATCGTTGATCGAGAAATTTCTCCTTCAACGTGAGTACATGGTTACCGCACGGGTTACCACCGGAGAAGAAGCACTTTATAAGGTTGCCGAGCATCTGCCAGATATCGTTTTGATGGATATCAATCTCGCTGGAAAAATTGACGGGATCACTGCAACAAAATACATTACATCGATATTTAGAATTCCAGTAATCTTTCTATCAGCACAGGATGATGAGAAGACATTAAACCGGGCAGCCAATGCCGAGCCGGCAAGTTTTATCATCAAACCATTCAGCGGAAAGGACCTCTACTCCAACATCGAGATAGCTCTCCATAATGATCGACTGCTCAAGAAATCCAAGGACTTCCAGTTCAGTAAGATCCGCAGGGTGGCACGAGCTGCGCTCTCTGAACTGGATGCGTATTTCATCCTTGATAACAGAGGAAGAATCCTCTTTATCAACCCTTATGGAGAGCACATCCTCAATGTTTCACGAAATAATGTAATCAATGATCCAATTGGCAAATACCTGACATTCTACGATACCAGACAGAATACTGTTTTTACCGATACATATCAGGATGTTATCAGAGAGAGTCTGGTTCTTGGAATAAAACAACATATCGCGGTCAAGATGAAGGATGGGACCTTTAGACATGTTGTAATTCAATCATCTTCAATCAGGGATGCAGCAAACGAAACGATTGGAGTGATGGTCAGAATGCATATGAAGATGAAGAATGAAGTTTGATCCAGACCGGATGGTTTATACCTCCTTACGACTCACTTGTATAAGCACCTCAGTCCCGGTAGGGTAGTGGATATCCTAGAAGCCTGCGGAGCTTTTGACCCGGGTTCAAGTCCCGGCCGGGGCGCTAAAATTTTTCAAGATTTTTTTTCCGGTTTTAATCCTTCACTTTTGTCTTCACTAGCAGGTATTTTGATAATATAACATCGTTTTGCAATTAATATTATCAAATTCAAGATTGCGTTTTATAATAAAAAACACGAAACGGGAATTTATATTAAGAGGCTTAAAGTGCTTATTTTAACCATTTTTTTCAGACACAGATAATAATTTTTTTTGTTGAAACAATGAAGGCATAATCCTATCAACTATTTTCTGCTTATTACTGAATTACAGATAAATTGAAGCGGTAATTATTGACAGAGAGAACTATATATATAAGTTATTATTATTTTAAATAGGAAATGAATATGGCCCATTTTTGCCTGGTTTTTCATCGCCTGGAGATAATTTTCATTATCATTTTTCTTTTCATTTTTCAGGGCGTAATTGCTGAGTCAATACAGAATACTTCAAATCCACATGAAATTTTCCAATATAACAACCCGCTAACCCAATCTTCTCCAATCGGCACCCCAATCTTAAAAACAACAGGTATTCAGACAACTATCATTTCGACGACGCCCACAATTAGTGCCCCAATAATAAACACAGCACCTGCTCCTAATTTTTCTTCGTCAGATGTTAGTATTCTTTTAAATCCCGGATGGAATTTTATCTCAACACCGGTTCCCTTAAAATCTGGAAAAAATACATTAAATATTCTTAAGGATATCAACACCAGAGGTCACTCACTATATGGATTTGACCCTGTTGGGGGATGGACTAAACTAAATAGTTCGGATATATTTCAACCATTAATTGGAATCTGGATTTATTCTGTAAGTCAAATATCAGTACCTCTGGAATATGATACAAAAAATTCACCTTATCCTGATGGAATTTATTTGAAAAAAGGGTGGAATGCAATCGGTTCCAGTACAACTACAGCAGTGCCAATAAGTGAATTCCTCTCATCAGTAAAAGACAATTGGGTTTTTTTTGTTGCATTCAATTCCCTGACTCAAACTACTGACTCACCATTAATCAGAGGATGGAAATCTGATCCAAACACGGAACAATTTTTAATCCAACCAGGTAAGGGATATTGGCTGTTTATGAGTTCTGATGGGGTTTTTTCCAGGCCAAAAAAAATGTCTGACATACAGGTATCCGGAACAGTGGCATACAATACTGTAAGTGATGATGGATGGAAATTTTCTATTCCTGGAACAGTAAAAGGATCAATTTCACCAAACACCGGAGAAATTACAATCGAATCCACAGATGCCTTCCTGACATATGCAGGTAAAAAATACCCAATAAAGATGAATATTAATGCACTTATGAATCAGTAAGATAAAAGTCAATCCATTCATCCATTGAGATAGATTATGATGTACAGTATTCCATCTGATATCCGGATTATTTAAATAATGGAACGATCAGGAGAGATAACCTCGCTCATTCTGAATGTGCTTACTATTCAGAAGAAAAGCATGAGTATTGTTGAAATCGCAGAACTAACGGGTGTTCACCGAAATGTTCTTGCTAAGTATATAAAAGTCTTAGAAGGACAAGGAAAAATCGAAGTTTCACGAATAGGAACAAAAAAGTATATTCAGTTAAGTCAGAGAATTCCAGCCTCATTTTTGAAAATTCTCACAACACATCCCTATTTGATCATTGATAAATATTTTTCCATACTAGAAGCAGGTAATAATATCCCGGAATTATATCACAGTGAAAATTTCATCATTGACAATGTCACTAGCCAAAAAGAACTTGACAGGCTGTTTATTACAGATGAAACTAAAAAATACCTTAATATTGCTATTAAAGGAAAAAAATCCACATACAAATTGGAAATTATTAACAAGCCATTTCCATATTGTTATCAATTAACTATCATCCCCATCGTCCTTGATAATGGACGACCTGGATCAGGAGTGATAATTGAAGACATATCAGAGAGTGAACAGAATTTAAATATATTAAAACAGATCAGATCGGCATATCAGGAGTTATTAGATAGTCAAATACAATATGTGGTCCGTTTTGACATAGATAATACTATCACTACCTCAAACAGCACCTTCACTCAACACACAGGAATACAGGAGCAGGCCCTTATTGGATCTCAATTTATTCCCTCATTTCCAAAAGACTCTTTTGACTACGCTATAACTCAGTTATCATCCATTACAAAGGAAAAACCAACAATCTCTCTTGATGTGAAAAGACTGATTGCAAATGGTGATTATTCATGGGAAAGATGGAAAGTTCAGGGAGTATTTGATGACAAATCGAATTCCCCGTATGAATATTCAGCTGTTGGATTAGATATTACAGAATTAAAAAGATCAGAATTAGAATACCAACACTTACAGGAACATTTTGAATCATTAATCAAAGAAAGGACAACTGAACTTCGAGAACTCAACAGTGAATTACTACACGAAATTTATCGGAGGGAGACTGTTGAGCGTGAACTTACAGTTACTAAATTTGTTATGGACAGTGCTAAGGATTATATCTTTCTTTTAAATTCAGATGGAGATATTGAATATATGAACACTAAAGCACAAGAAATTCTTCCACTGTCCGAAAATGAAGTCATAAATATTCGCAGTATTATAAGCAATGACTCGTCATCCGGAATTCAAAATCCATTTTCGTTTTCTCTGCATGAAATTGTAAATTTAGGAATCCCTACTATAAAAGGGTCGATTAAACGATCAGACAAAGAAAAAATTCCTATTGAGATTACTATAAATAAAATCGTTGACCGTGGAAAAGATGTTTTTTGTTGTATAGCCAGGGATATAACTGATCGCAAAAAAATTGAGACTGATTTATATCTTTATCGAAAACATCTGGAGCAAATAATCGACGAACGAACTAAACGGCTTCAAAAAGAAATCGAAGACAAAAAGAGAGTTGAAAAAACATTAAAAAATTGCAATGATCATTTCAAATTATTTATTGATGACTCGATTGAAATGGTTCTTTTATATCAAATAGACAGTGCAAAGTATTTGGATTCAAATTTAAGAGCAAATGCTTTTTTTACTCTTAATAAAAATAGTTTGGAAAAAACAATTTCTGAAAAACTTTCGAGAATAAATCTTGATAATAGTGAGAAGATTCTGGATTTTTTTTCCTCCATCATTTCAGATATCAAACCATATGAAGAACGAATATTCAACCGGATGATTTTTTTGGAGCCTGACAACGCAATAGATGCTGTGATCCGAATTAAAAGAATAATTTCAAATAATAATCACTATGTCAGGATTGGTATTACCGATATCAGTTCAATCACAGCATATAAGACAGATTTCCATGATCAGAAAAAAGAATAAATTATTCATTCATTTGCCTTATCTCTCATGATTCGTTCTTTTTGCTTCCATTCTGTTATATCCTGTAAGAAAAGAATATACCCGGAGGATTGATCCGTTTTCGAATTATAACATGGAATAATCTTCATTTGATAATATACAGATCCTCCCTTTTTTGTTCGATACAAATTTTTTCTTTTTATTCGGTCAATATCATATAATCCTTCAATCTCAAGAGTTTCACTATTTTTTATCCGTGATATGATCTGATTGCTGAAATTTGAGTCTAAAAAAAAACTGTACGATGCATAATCAGAGGGACCAGAAAAACCAAAAAATTGCCCTAATGCAAGATTTAAATCGTTTATTCGCCCATCAAGATCAATTAACCCAATTCCAATGGGAGATAAATTATAAACAATTCGTAATAATTCTTCTTTCTCTGACAGCATAGCATTTGCATGGATGAGTGCAGAACTTTTCTGATTTACCCGGTCATCAAGTTCTCTGTTTGCCAATATCAATTCCTGTTCCAGTTGATTCAGCCTGATATGATTTCTCACTCGAATAAGAAGTTCTTCAGGTTCTACTGGTTTGGTCAGGTAATCAACAGCACCGATACTGAATGCTTTTACTTTATCAAAGGTATCAGATAATGCTGAGAGAAAAATAATAGGGATGTCTCTCGTTTTTTCGTTTGATTTAAGTTGAAGGCAGGTTTCATATCCGTCAATTCCGGGCATCATTATATCGAGAAGAATCAGATCCGGTTCGATGAAATTAATCCTTTCCAGCGCTTTTTCTCCACTTGTCGCAATTAAAACCTGATAATTCTCCTGCTCCAGGGCAGCCTGAATCATACCAACAGATGCCGGAGTGTCATCTACCACCAAAATTGTTGGTTTATTATCAATATCTCTCTCATCATTCATCCTGTACACTCCTAATGAATGAAACAATCGCATCATCATTAAATTTCAGGCAATATTTACGAATTTTTTGAACAAAAGATAAATCAATTTCATTAGTTGTTTCTAAATTATTCAGGATTTGGTTAATACGTGAAAAATTACCTTGTTTGGCTAATAGTTCAATAGAACTCATTATTTGTTTTGAAGGAAGATGGCCCTTTTTAGGAACATCAATATTATTTAAAGGACTGATTTCATCACCTGTTGAAGACTCAGTCCATACAATATCAAGCTGCTTTCCAATCCGATCCAACAGCAATTCTATTTCAATGGGTTTGGCCAGAAAATCATCACACATTACCCTGAAATCATGTTCATGTTCGCTTCCTAAAACTGAAGCGGATATTCCAATAATTTTAATCGGGTCAAACGAATTATTATCCCGGATATAATGGATTACATCAAGGCCATTCATCCCGGTCATCACATAATCTAAAAGGATCATATCTGGTTTTTCTTTTGTTGCGATCTCAATGGCCTCTTCCCCTGACTTTGCCTTCAATATCTGAAATCCGAGTGGCTGTAAAAGATCAGTAAGAAATAATGCATTGGAAATATTGTTATCAACAATAAGGATTTTTTTCTGTTCTCCCCTATATCCGATAATATTTTTACACACCTTCTCATTTGGAATGAAATCATATGACGTCGGTAAGGGTATGGTTATAGTAAAAACGGATCCTTTCCCAAGTTCACTTTTCAGCGTGATTGAGCCGTGCATAAACTCAATCAGATTTTTTGTAATTGCAAGTCCCAGACCGGTTCCTTCAATAGTCTCACCCTGACTTTCTACTTGAGTAAAAGGTTTGAAAATGTCATCAATTTTATCATCAGGCACCCCTCGTCCGGTATCAATTATCTCACATTGAAAAACCTGAAGAGAAGGTGAATTATATCTGACCCTGAAGCATACTGTCCCATGATCGGTATATTTTATGGCATTATTCAAAACATTTATTAAAATCTGGCGTAATTTTCCCTCATCACCAGAAACACAGAGTGGGATTAAGGATAAAGGTTTAAAGATGTATTTGAGGTTCTTTTCTTCTGCCTGCATTTTGGTTATATTATAAACCTCTTCCAACAGGGGCATGAGGTAAAATGATTTTTCTTCAAGATGTATAACATGGGCTTCGATTTTACTCAGATCAAGAAGATCATTTATTAATGACAGGAGATGCTTTCCACTCATATTTATGGTTTTTAGTTGTTCCTTTTGCTCTTTCGTAATATTTGTGTACCCCTGCATGATCTGAGTATACCCAAGAATTGCGTTTAATGGGGTTCTGAGTTCATGGCTCATATGAGAAAGAAAAGTACTTTTTGCTTTATTTGCAGATTCTGCCTGTTCTTTAGCGAGGGCCAGTTCATGTGTTCTTTCAGCAATGAGCTCTTCAAGGTTTTCCCGATATTTTTGTAATTCCTGTTCCACTTTTTTCTTTTGAGTGATATCAGTAGCCCTGTGAATAATTTTTTCAATTCTTCCCTTTTCATCTAAAACGGGTGTACAGGATATTGAAAACGTCTTGTTTAAAAGTGCACTGGTTATTTCTTCTGATTCAAATTTTTTGGATTCAAGTGAACGTGCAAAAGGCCCTTTCAATGGAGGAGAGTTTATACCATAAAACAAAGAAAAACACTTTTCTCCCACTAATTCATCTTCCGGTTTCCCAAAAAGTTTGGCAGCTGCCCTGTTGGCAGATATTACCTGATTTAAACTATCAAGGACAAGGGTAGCAATTTCAGAATTATTAAAGATACCATCCCACTCCCTGCTTTTTCGTCTCAGTTTCTCTTCGGCCACTTTTAACCGTATCACTTTATCAATTTTTTGTCTCAGTTCATGGATTAAAACGCGAGGGTTGTCTGTTTTTGATATGTAAGAGTCAGCCCCTTCATCAAGGGCCTGGATGATGATCTCTTCACGTCCTTTCCCGGTAAAAATAATGAAGGGAATTACACTACCAGAACTGCGTATAATCTTTAGAAAGTCTATACCATTAATTTCCGGCATATCATAATCTGATATGATAACATCGACATCAGTATTCTCTAAAAATGACAACGCATTTTGAGCTGAATCGGCTTGATAAACAGTAATATCACCTGCCCGTTCTAACATTTTTTTAATAATATCCAGTAAGGCTGGTTCGTCATCTACATACAAAGCCGAAAGCATAGATGTATCATAGTGATTGATTCAACCATATTAATGATTTTATTACCATCCGGGCAAAAGAAAAAAACAGACCTTCCCTGCTTTTAAGGTATGGTTAATATTAAAAAAACTAGTTAATGAAGATTTTATTTGAATGGTTGAATTTTATTACCTTTTTCAGGGAACCTGGGTTTTCACCCAGAGATGCAGATCACGATAACTTGCATTGATACGATCAAATCCGGTGACAGAGTCAGAAGGGATTGTCTCATTAAAGAGCAGAAATTCAACCCTGTTATACCCTGTTTGTGAAGTAGTCAGATTATAGGGCAATATTGTTGTCTCATTATGAGCCAGAAATACAGGAATCTGGTTTTGACGATCCATGCGATTAATTGTTGAAGTATTGGTTTGATCATTAAACTGCATATTTACCAGATATGTTTCAATCATGTAGGTTACATTTCGGTATTCATGATTTCCGACCCCGATAAACATAGGATATTCGGTGCCAGTAAAAAGAACATTGGGATAATCAGCAGCCATTTTTTTCTCGCCCAGAATAAAAAATTCTGAAAATTTTTCTCCTTCTTTGGGTACTAGAATGACATATATCGTTGTACCTATTGCCCCTATTATTGCAATAAGCAGAATAATTGAGAGAATGCGATCCAGCCTTGATGATTCTGCAGAAAAGAACTCATTCTTAAATTCCCTTATCACAATATGGAAGGGTATCGTAAGTCGTTGTTCTACTGGCAGTAACACACGGCGATATTGTGCAATACACAGCATCGCTATCGTAAAAATAATAAGGGAAATAACAATTGGATCCAGTCTGATTCCCCAGGGAGTGTAGTTGAGTCCCAATCCAATCAGAGGAACTACTGCAATAGAAAGCCCAAATGATAGAGCAACACGCTCTATCATGTCAATATCATTTCTATCAGGAAACAGGGCTGCAATCAGTGTATACCCGGGAATGAAAAGAATCATGGGAAGAGCAACAAATGGCCGGACTGGTGAGGTGTTTATTAGTGGGAGATAAATCACTACACAGGTGAAAAATAACCAGAGCAGAATCAGTTTGATATCAGGAAACATTTTTTCTTCAAAAAAAGCTACAAATATTTTCTCATACCAGGGATCCCGGGGTTGCAATATACCCATGGTCAGATATTAGTGTCTAACCCTAAAAAACCGTCCTAATCCTGATATCTTAATTTGGATTTATTATCTCTATTCCTTACCAAAATTATTCCAGAAAACTTTTTCTTCTCATTATATAACTCTCTCAAACTGTTCTTGATCCCGGCCATTCAGTATTATTACGAATTACTCAATTATTGAAAATAAAATCATATCCATCGTTTTGTACCATTGCCTAAAGATATTAATTAGGCAAAAGTAATAAAATAATTACTTTTAAAAATTAATTTCCATATACAACCCAGAAATTATTTTAAAACATGTATATTATCAGGTTTATATTGCCTATTAGTAAAAAAAATAATTGCCCAAAGATTCTATTGCATGGCAAATATTCATATACAGAATTTGTTGACAATAACACATGTCACTTCAGTCAGGATTTTTTACTATTGAATATAAAAGACTCCGGGTTGGAGTCTTTGCATTATTACTAATTTTTATAATATGCAGCATTGGAGGCATGGTTTCTGCTGCCAATCCGGGGTATGGATATTTCAAAGTTGACTCAGCACCCCAAACTGGAGAAGTCATATTTGATGGTAAATCTTATGGATACACTCCAGCCTTGATTCAGGTGAATGAGGATTCCTCTCCATCTCATGAAGTAGTTGTAAAAATGGAGGGATATGAGGAATATTCCCAACAGATCTCGTACAATCCAGGAAGAGGACAAACGGTTCCAATTTCCCTGGATGCCAGCCATACACTTGATCATATCGGGGAATTTTTAAGTCGCCAGTGACTATCAGCACTCCTGACTGATTAACCATCATCAATTTATATGATATATTTTTGAAAAAAGGCAGTATGTATATTTTTATCCGGAATTAGGAATTTGTTGAAGATAATAAAATGATAATAGATATTATTCAATGTAATGTACATTCACACCACATAGCAGTTCAAAAAATCCTTCATTTTATTTTTATTATTTTCTCATGTTCACTGGTATGTGGCACATGTTTTGCTGAAAACCAGACGGCAGTGGACCTTTATACCCAGGGAAACAATCTCGCAAAAAATAGCAAATATCCAGAAGCAATTGAATTATACGAAAAAGCAATTTTAATTAATCAGAGTTATCTGGATCCCTGGATGGGAAAAGGGAATGCTTATCTAAATTTAAAGTTATTTAACGATTCTATAGCAGCATATGATAAAGTCATTGCAATAGATCCCAATAATATCCAGGCATGGAATGGGAGAGGAAACTCCCTGAAAAATATAAACAATTTTGAGGATGCACTTACCGCATATAACAAAGTTATTACAATTAATCCGAACCTGACTTCAGGCTATATCAATAAGGCAGGAATTCTTCAAAGTTTGAAACGATACAATGAGTCCATTCCTCTATATAATCGGGCTATCGAACTAGATCCAAAATCATTGTCAACATACCTTAATAAAGCCAGTGCAATTCAGAAATTAAATAAATATGATGATGCTCTGGCGGTATATGATCAAGTGCTGGCTCTAAATTCAAGTTATAGCCCTGCTTATACCGGGAAAGCGGGGGTTCTTTCAACACTAAAAAAGTATAACGAAGCATTAGATGTTTATGATCATGTTATAAAAAACGATTCAAAATCAATATGGGCGTGGAATAGTCGGGGAGATCTTCTCCAGACGCTTAAGCGATATGATGAAGCAGTCAGTTCCTATGATCATGCTATTGCGTTGAACGAAACAAATGCTCCTGTATGGAGGAGTAAAGCAAAATGTTTACAAATCCTGAAGAGACCCACAGAAGCAATGACTGCTCTTGATCAAGCACTAGCAAATAATCCAAATTATTTCGAAGCATGGATGGACAGAGGTAACCTCCAGTTGAATCTTAATAATTACCAGGGATCTCAGCAATCATTTGATCAGGCAATCAAAATCAATAAAAACGATACTTCTGCCTGGAATGGAAAAGGTCAGGCATTGATGGGATTAGAAAAGTATAACGATGCAACAGATGCATTTAGTCAGTGTCTCTCAATAAATCCAAATCTGACAAATGTCCGGAAAAACCTTGAACAGGCTCAGTTTAAGATGTTCCAGATCACAAAAAATAGTACATATAATACATCAAACACCCCGGCATCAGGTAATTTTTCAAAGGAAACTGCTTCAATCCCTTCACAAGTCACTGATTCACCTCAACCTCATCAGAAAAATGCAATATTTGATCTGATAGATCTTTTTTTTGGGAATAAGCCTGTTATACCAAAAGTAAGGAGTGAGGATTCACCAGATATTCCAAATCAGGTACGGCTTGTATTACCAGTTGATGTTTCACTCCAGAATAATACTTTTCTGATAACAGATCAGGGGAATCATAGTATTATCATATCTGATTATTCCGGAAACATCAGACTCATTATTGGTGGACCCAAACAATCAGATCTTTTCACCGAGGTGACAAGTGCAACATTAGATAAACAGGGGAATATTTATGTTCTTGACGCCGGAGCAAATAAAATATTCAAATTTGATGCCTTGGGTAACATGTTAATTTCCTGGGGATCTCAGGGATCAGATCCAGGTCAATTTAAAAATCCCAGACATATTGACTATGCACCACGTTCTGATTCGCAGGAAGGGATACTTTCTGTCGCTGATTCAGGAAACAACAGAATTCAACTTTTTGATCTTAATGGAGAATATCTCTCTTCACTCATCACATTGCAAAAGTCTGATAGTTTCACTTCCAGTGAACCGCATCTAAATCAAAGTAATAATGTAATTGAAAATCATTCATACAAAAAAATTATTCCAGAAGAAAAAGCAGTTCCCGCTCTTGCTGAACGAAATTTCAATGTACGCATCAAAGATACTACATATCCTCTATCAGTAATCGTTGATAGAAGGATATACCTGGGTGCACAAAATTGCAAAAATCTGGATGTAAATATCACGAGTAAAAATCCTGAACAATGGATCCATCTTTTAGAAGGAGCCCTATCAGATCCCACAACCATTGATACAATTGAAAATATTTCATCCCTCCTTGAAAAATGTTCAGTAGAAAATCAACTTACCGATAGTGAAAACCTCGATCTTATCACAACTTTTATTCAACAGATACCTTTGGTCAATGAACCTAATACAAGGTATCCTGTTGAAGTTCTTCATGACAAAAAGGCGAGTTCACCAGATAAGGCCATATTTTTATACGGGCTTCTCTATAAAGCAGGATATGATGTTGTTTTTCTCTCATACCCGGGAACAAACCATTGTGCTGTAGGGATACGATCTGATAAATCAGTCAATAAACCCGTAATGAAAGAATATACGATTGATAATATGTCATATATCTATGTGAACCCGGATAATCCGGATATTATTGGTAGGATTAACCCATCATTGAACAATATTGATCCCTTTATACTACATATTCTCCCACAGGATTCAAAACATTCTCTCATTCTCCCAGAGAGAGAGAAAAGGCTTGCCATTCTTGAGACATTGAATTCTTCGGTTGAAAAGAAAAAATTCTTGGAGGAAAACAGGGGAAAATACAGCAGTGCAGCAAAAAAACAAGCTCAGACAGACTTGGATAAACTCAAATCTGTTACAACATATGTTGAAAGTAATACATGGAATACCGAAGGAATATCCATGCGATTAAAAAATTCCAAAGTTGGAGATATTCAATTAATGTTTGGAAGTGAATTCAGATCTTAAATTTTCTCACTCTGGAGAATTTAGTTGAGTCATTATGAACATCTTTCAAAACACCATTGGTGCTGGTTTGGGAATTAAGGGTAAGATATAATGAAAACAAAATTAGTGTGTATAGCAATTATTGTATTAGGTTTACTATCATCTTGTGTTTATGGTGCAGAACTCAATATTTCTC